>JBILBP010000347.1:0-3163 GCA_044353645.1 Planctomycetota bacterium
TGCTTCCGTGGGTGCATCATCGGCGATGTCGGGAACCGCCGAGACGCGTGGTGCCGGACGCATCGTGCGCGCGGTGCCGACGCTGCGTTCGCTGCGCGGCTCGGGCGCCGGGGCCGGAGTTGGTGCCTGGGCCGGGGCCGGAGTTGGTGCCGGGGCCGGGGCCGGGGCCGAAATGGGGGCGGGAGCGGCAACCATCACTTCCGACGGACTCGGCTCCTTGGCTACTTTCGGCGGCCGGCCGCGAGGGCGTTTAGGTTTGAGGTCGTCGGTAGGGGTAGTCATAGGGAGGGGGATTTTCACAGGTGCTCAGCTGACGGCGAGCCAGGTGCGGCCGATGCGGGCATCGGCAATGAGGGGGACGGCCAACTGCCAGGCGCCGGTCATGGCGTCGGTGAGGGCGGCGGCGGCGACCTCGGCGGAAGCTTCGTCGGCCTCAACCAATAGTTCGTCATGGATCTGCAGGATGAGGTGCGCGGTCGGCGGAAGCAGGCGCTGGGCGCGCAACATGGCGACCTTGATGAGGTCGGCGGCGCTGCCCTGGATGGTGGAGTTCAAGGCGAAGCGTTCGCCCTGCATGCGCTCATTGCGGTTGGCGCTGGCCAGCAGCGGCAGGTGGCGGCGGCGGCCGGCCATGGTTGAAGCGTAGCCGCGCACGGCGGCTTCCTCGACCGTGCGGTTGATGAAGGCCTTCACCGAGCTGAAGCGCGCGAAGTAGTCGTTGATGAAGCGGCTGGCCTCATCACGGGGGATGCCGAGCTGATTGGCGAGGCCGAACGCGGTCTGCCCGTAGATGATGCCGAAGTTCACGGCCTTGGCGGCATTGCGCTGGGCCGGAGTAACGGCGGCTTCGTCGCAGTGGTTGACCTGGGCGGCGACGAAGCGGTGGATATCGGCGTGGTTCATGAACGCCGCAATCAGCGTCGGATCGTCGCTGAGATGGGCGAGCACGCGCAGCTCGATCTGGCTGTAGTCGGCGGCGATCAGCACCCGTCCCGGAGGGGCCACAAAGGCGGCGCGGATCTCGCGGCCGACATCGCTCTTCTGGGGAATATTCTGAAGATTGGGATGATCGCTGGAGAGGCGCCCGGTCTCGGTACCGGTCTGCTTGAAATGGGTGTGGATGCGGCGGGTCTGCGGGTTGATGTGCTCGGGCAGCTTACTGAGATAGGTGCCGATCAGTTTCGACAGCGAACGCCACTGCAGTATGAGGTCGGGCAGCTCGTGGTGTTGGCGGAGGGCTTCGAGGACGGTGGCATCGGTCGAAGGGCCGCTTTTGGTCGAACTGATCACCGGCAGTTTCAGCCGTTCGAAGAGCACCTGTGCGACCTGCTTCGGACTTGCGGGATTGAAATCCGCGCCGGTATGGCGGCGAATGTCGGCTTCGACCTGGGTCAGATATTGCTGGAGATGCGTCTGGGTGTCGCCGAGCACCTGGCGATCGACGGCGATGCCGCGGTGCTCGATCGCCGCCAGCACGCGGCTGATCGGCAATTCCTGCTCGCGGTAGACGTTGAGCAGGTGATCATCGGCGAGCTTGGCTTCGAGCAGCACAGCCAGACGCCAGGTACACTGCGCATCTTCACAGGCGTAGCGTTGGACGGTGGCCAGGGCGACGGTGTCCATGGTCTGGCCGGCCTTGAGATCGATGACTGCGGCGGTGGGGATCTTGCTCACGCCCAGGAACGACTGCGAGAGGAAGTCGAGGCCGTGGCTCTCGCGGCTCGGATTGAGCAGCCAGCTGGCGATCATCGGATCGCCGTCATAGCCGTGGATAGCGATCCCGTGATGGAGGAAGATGCGCTCGTCGAACTTCGAATTCTGGCCGATCTTCTTCACCGTTGCGTCTTCGAGCAGCGGCTGGATGAGGGGCAGGAGTTCGGCCCATGGCGTGCACGCATGGTCAGGGGCCCGCACCGGCAGATAGGCGGCGGAGGTCGGAAATGGCAGGCCGCAAGCGAAGCTGATGCCGACCAGTTCGGCGGTGTGCGGATCGAGCCCGGTGGTCTCGGTATCGATGGCGAAACGCCCAGCGGCCCGCAGCTGGGCGAGGTACGCCGGCAGATCGGCGAGGGTCAGCAGGCGATAGTCTTCGTCGGCCGGCGGGGTACCGGGTCCGGTCTCGACGATGGTGCGCTCTTCGACGCTGAGCGTGGCGGAGGCGGAGACCGCGGTACTCGTCACCTTCGCCCCGGCAGCCGCCGTCGTCTTAACGAATTTCGCGACCGAAAAGCCGAAGCCGGTATAGACCGCAGCATCGATGGCGGCGGCGCGATCGATGCGCAGGGTCTCGATGGCTGGGATGCCGGGGACATCGACGAGCGTGATCATGCGTCGCGTATGCTCGGCGACAGGCATGAAATTGCGCACGTTTTCCTGGGTTTTTCCCTTCAGCTGGTCGATGTTGGCGAACACCGCTGCGAGCGTGTCGTACTGCCCGAGGAGCTTGGCGGCGGTCTTCGGACCGACTCCGGGAATGCCGGTGATGTTGTCGGCGCTGTCACCGATCATCGACAGATAATCGACGACCTGATCCGGACGGATGCCTTTTTCGGCGAAGAGCTCGGCGGGACCGCGGAGGATGGCTTTACCCGGATCCCAGGTGCGGATCTGGCTCGAAAGTACCTGATCGACATCTTTATCCCGTGTCAGGAGACGGACTTCGAAACCGGCGGCGGCAGCTTGTTTGGCGTAAGTCGCGAGCACGTCGTCGGCTTCATAGCCGGCACAGCTCAGGGTTGGACAGCCGGTGGCGGCGAGGAGGCGCTGCACATCGGGGAATTGCACCGTCAACGCTTCCGGAGTGGGGTCGCGATGGGCTTTGTAATTCGGATCCAAGTCATTGCGGAAGCAGCGATCGGTGTCGAAGGCGGCGACCCAATGGGTGATTTCGGGATTATTTTTCAGATCGCGCAACAGATTCGCATACGCATACGTGACGCCGGTCGGACGGCCCCCGGGCCCAGTGAGGGGGGGCATGCCGAAGAAGAATCTGTATGCGTAATAATGGCCGTCTATGATGGCCAGGATGGGTGCCGACATCAGGAGGACGCGCAAGCGTCCGGCTCGTATTCTGGGTTATTGCGTAGGCGGGATGAGCTGACCGCGACCGGCGGTAGACATCACTCAGGAAGCAACGTGCGTCTGAAGACGCTTCGCTGATTGC
>JBILBP010000057.1:0-10651 GCA_044353645.1 Planctomycetota bacterium
GCAGCGAGAGCGTACTCGACATGATCGTCGGCACGTGTGTTTTTGCGGGTTATTTACGTGGCCTCCCGCACCACGACGCGCGGCAAAGCGCCGGTGCATGCCCGTCGAAACCTGGTCGCCCCCACATCAATTGCTTGTCAAAGCGTCTGCTATCCGAAAGGCACACTATGCATCATTCGCGCCAAGGAAGTCGAAGATGCTCTGCTGTCGGCCATGCGGCGAGCGGAAGGCCGCCGTCGAGAACGTCGGCCAACCATCGGTCAGGCCGTGGCGGGTACGGTACAGCCGGAACTGGTCTCCGATGAGCTGCGCCAGGGGGCCGCTGCCGCGCATGCGTTGGCCAGCACCTCCGCCACTGAGCTTGCCGTCATGGCAGCTGGCGATGGCGCTCATGATCTTGTTCTTGGCCGCCGGCGCGTGGCGATCAAGCCAGTCGCTGAAGAGGTCCTGCACGGCATGCGGCAGGCGCACGATCGAATAGGCGGCGGCGCACGCGCCGTGGTCGGCGGCGGCTTGCAGGATGGCCGGCATTTCATGGTCGTTGAGGCCGGGGATCAACGGGGCGACGTTGACGGTCACGGGAATGCCGGCATCGGCCAAGGCGCGGATCGCCGCCAGTCGTGCCCGGGGCATGCTAGCGCGCGGCTCGAGGGCGGCGGCAAGGTCCTGCTTGAGGGAGGTCAGCGAGATGGTGACGGCGGCGGCGTGGTCGCGCGCGAGATCCTGAAGGACGTCGATATCGCGGGTAACCAGGCGGTTCTTGGTGATGATGGCTACCGGATTGCGGAATTCAGCGAGCACCTCCAGGCAGGCACGGGTGACGCGGAAAGTGCGCTCGGCGGGCTGATAGCAGTCGGTGACGCCGCTGAGATTGAGCACCTGCGGCTTCCAGGCGGGTGACGAAAGTTCGGCCCGCAGCAGGTCTGGGGCTTCACGTTTGACCAGGATCCGACTTTCGAAATCCAGGCCCGCCGACAGCCCGAGGTATTCGTGGTAGGGCCGCGCATAGCAGTAGCTACAGCCGTGCTCGCAGCCACGGTAGGGATTGAGACTGGCGTTGAAGGGGATGTCGGGCGAGTCATTGTAGGTGATCACCGAACGCGTGCGGTCGTCGGTAAAGGTCGTGCTCGGTGCGCTCTGTTCCTGCGGGTTCCATTGCTCGGCATCATCGGGATCACGCGCGGTGTGCGTGCGTTCAAAACGATTGGCGGGGTTGCGCGCCGTGCCGCGACCGGAGTGCCACGCGCCGTTGGCGAAGCGTTGCTGATCGGGTGTGGAATCCACTGTGACAGGCTAGATCGCGAATAAGTCCGTACAAACCTATTTTTCGGTTGTTCAGCGGGCGAGCGCGACGATCGCGTCGTAATGCTCGGCAGACACCGGCTGCACCGACAGTCGCGAGGCCTGGAACAGGAGCATGCCCGAGAGCGTCGATGCTTTACGCATTTCTTCCAGCGCCAGGACCTGGGTGAAGGCGCGCACAAAGCGCACGTCGACGAGGAACCAGCGTGGTCCGCTGGTGGTCGCTTGAGGATCGAAGTACTCGCTGTGCACGTCGAACTGGGTCGGATCGGGGTAAGCCTTGGAGGCCACCGTCGCCAGGCCGGCGACGCCGCTGGGCCTGGCGTTGCTGTGGTAGAAGAGCACCCGGTCGCCAACCAGCATTTCATCGCGCATGAAGTTGCGCGCTTGGTAATTGCGCACGCCGCTCCAGGGCTCCTGGGTGACCTTCTGCAGATCTTGGATAGCGAAGCTGTCTGGTTCCGATTTCATCAGCCAGCAGCGTCCGGAACCTTTCTTAGAGGGCATCGTTCAGCTCGCGAAAATCGGTGACGAACCAATCGGCGCCGGCGACGACCTTAGGTCGTTGTACGACTCCGCCGAAGCCGATGAAGGCATCGGCAGGGGGGCGGGCTTCAAGATCGGTGACACCGTCGCCGACCATGATCAGCGGTTGATAGCCGAAACGGGTCTTGAGTTGGGCCAGGGCCTTGGCCTTGCCGCCGCTGGCCGAGGTCGGCTGCGTGGTGTCGAAGCCACGATAAGTGCCATCGCCGTGGAATTGCAGGACGTTGGCAATGATGCGCTCACTGGCGATTCCGACCAGTTTGGCCACCGGTCCGATCATCTGCCGGAAGCCGCCGCTGACGAGGTAGACGTGGGTGCCGCGCGCATGCAGGCAGCGGATCAGTTCGCCGATGCCGGGGGTCAGGCGTGGGGGGTGCTTGGCCAGGCATTGACTGACCATGGCCCGCGAGGGTCGGATGAGATTCAATCGCTGCGAGAGGGCGAATTCGAACGGGACCTTGCCGCCCATGGCACTGGCGGTGAGCTGGGCGACCTGCGTGCCCAGCCCGCTGTGGGCGGCGAGCACGTCGATGCCCTCGTCCTGGATGACGGTGGAATCGACATCGAAGCATACCGCTTTGGCGGTGCGCCACAGCTCGAGGGTGGGCGAATGGCGCGGGGGCATGGGCGTCAGGCGATGTGCTGCATCAGGTAGCCGATCAAGCGCGCGAGCTCGGCCTTCATGTCCTGGCGGGTGACGATGAGATCGAGCTGTCCGTGCTTGAGCAGGAATTCTGAAGTCTGGAAGCCCTCAGGTAGTTCCTGCTTGATGGTCTCCTGGATGACGCGCGCGCCGGTGAAGCCGATGAGGGCTTTGGGCTCGGCGATGATCACGTCGCCAAGACTGGCGAAGCTGGCCATGACTCCGGCCATGGTCGGATTGGTCAGGATGCTGAAGTAGGGCAGGCGCTTTTCCGCATGGCGGGCGAGCGCGGCGCTGGTCTTGGTCATCTGCATCAGGGAGATCGCGCCTTCCTGCATACGCGCCCCGCCCGAGGCGTTGATGATGATCGCCGGCATGCGCGCGGCGGTCGATTTCTCGATCATGCGCGTGAGCTTTTCGCCGACCACCGAACCCATCGAGCCGCCGTTGAAGTCGAAATCCATGACGCCGAGGCCGACAGCCTGGCCACTGATCTTGCCGGTGCCGGTGAGCACGGCGTCCTTCAGGCCGGTCTTGGCCTGCTGCTGGGCGATGCGCTCGGGGTAGGGTTTGCCGTCGATGAAGCCGAGGGGATCGCCACTGACCAGGTCGGCGTCCCATTCGCTCCAGGTGCCGTCATCAATCAGGCTGGCGATGCGCCGACTGGCAGGCATGCGGAAGTGGTGATTGCACTCGGGGCAGGTATCCATGCGCTCTTCGACCAGCCGCTTGAACACGGTCTTCACGCAGGAGGGGCATTTGATCCACAGGCCATCAGGGATCTTTTTGGGATCTTTGGTGGGGGTGGAGCGGCGAAGGCGATCGAGAACCATGGGTGGGGAAGGCTGGGGCGTTCGCGGCTATTTCCAGTGGGAGTTCCAGCTAAGTATTTTTGCGCGCCAGTGTCTGGCCGTCGCGACGAACCCGCCAATTCAAAACTTGCAACGCCCGCCGTGTCCCTAGCATCTCCCCGTCACTCTTCCGGTTTTCCGAAAGCGTGGGCCGGGCGGCTCACGCTTTTTTCGTCCAGTGTACTTTTTTGACCGCCCCGAAGGACTCCAGGCCAAATCATGATTAACGGCTCCATGCTCCTGCAGCGTATTGACCAGCTCGCCCGTGAACGCGGCATGGACAAGGACCTGATTCTCGACCAGCTCGAGAAGGCCTTGATCCAGGCGGCGCAGAAGCGTTTCAATGCCGAGGGTGAGTTCACCCTCACCATCGATCGCGAATCGGGCGAAATCCGCGCCTTCGAAGACGACAAGCCAGTCAATCTCGAGGAGCTCGGGCGCATCGTTGCCAACGTCGCCAAGCAGGTCCTGGTACAGGCGCTCAAGGAAACTGAACGCGATATGGTCTACGAGGAGCTCGCTCCTCGTGCGCGTACCATCGTCAACGGCACGATCGCCCGCGAAGAGCGCGGCATGATCCTCGTGACCATGGGGCGCGCCGAGGCTATTTTGCCTAAAGAAGAGCAGATCCCCGGTGAGATCTACCGCGTCGGTGCGGTCATCCGCGCTTTCGTGCTGCGCGTCGAGAAGAAGGGCCAGCGCGTGCGCATCGTCCTCACCCGGACCCACGCCGACTTCGTCAAGGAGCTCTTCAAGCAGGAGATCCCCGAGGTCGCCGACGGCCTGATCGAGATCAAGGGCATCGTCCGCGAGCCCGGCCGCCGCACCAAGATCGCGGTCGCCTCCAGCGACGCGCGCATTGATCCGGTGGGGTCGTGCGTCGGCGTGCGCGGTAGCCGCATCACCAAGGTCACCGATGAACTTGGTGGCGAGAAGATCGACATCATCCCCTGGGCCGAAGATCCCGCGCAGTTCATCGAGAACTCACTCAAGCCGGCGCGCATCTTGCGCATCAGCTATGATCACTTCCGCGACCGCGCCCGGGTCGTGGTTGGCCAGGACCAGCTGCCCTTGGCCATCGGCAAGGCCGGTCAGAACGTCCGCCTGTCGGCGCGCCTGACACGCTACAAGATCGACGTGATGTCCGAAGAGAATGCCACCAAGGCCCGCCAGGCTGGTTCGGAAGAACTTCAGAAGCTCATCGACGCCGGGGTCATGGATGATTTCCTGCGCGAGACCTTCATTGATAACCATCTCGACGGACTGGCCGTACTAGCGGCTCAAGAACCGGCACATCTCATTGAAGTGCTTGAAGAAGTGAAGTTGGACCCAGAGCGCGCCGCGAAGCTCATTGCCGCCGCCAATACCCTGCTCAGCGATGAGCAGCGGGTCCAGCGCGACGAGATCATCGCCCGTCGTCTCGAGTCCGAGCGCCGCGCTTCCGAAGAAGAAGCTCGCGCCATGGCTGATGCCGAGCAGCAGGCCATCTCCGAAGTCCAGGCCCTCACCGGCGAGGCCTTTGGTCGCAACGCTTGATTCCGGCTCCGCCACGTAACGCTGTTCCCTCCCCTGACTCTGGTTTGGCGATTGACGCCCGCCCGCCCTGGAAAAATGCCTGTATGAAGCTCCGCGAGCTCGCTGAAGAACACAACCTTGACCTCAACCTCCTCAAAGAGGTCGTGGATGACGACTTGGGCATCAAGCTGCCCAAAGGCGTCGACACCGTGCTCAAGGATGAGCAGATCGCGCGGATCCTCGCTTGCGACGGCTTGGAGACGGCAGACGGCAAGGAGTTCACTCCGATCATCGCCAAGGAGTTCGAAGACAAGCACAAGCGCTCAATCGCCGCGAAAAAAGCCGCTGAGACGCGCAAGAAGAAGCTCGACGAAGTCGAAGAGCAGAAAAAGGTCGAGGATGTCGTCAAGCGTGACGTCGAGCGTCAGAAGCACTCCGCGGAGCTGACCCGGCGTCATACCGAAGAAGCCCATCGCGCCGCGCTCGAGGCCGAAGCCCAGCGCCGCCGCGAAGCTGATCAGTTGGCGGTGCGTGAAGTTGAGATGTCCCGCCTGCAGGCTGAAGACGAGCTGCGCAAGCGTGAGGATGAACGTAAACGCATGTCCGCCGAGTTCGCCGCTATGCGTAGTCAGACCGCCCTACAGCAATCCGCTTCCCAGGCGTCACGTCGTGAAAGCAATGCTCCCGCGGCGACGCCGACGACCCCGACCGAAGCTGCTGACCTGGTGCTGCCTGCCGGCACTCCCGAGCCAGTCGCTGGCACCCCGGAAATCAGCGTCCCCGAGAGCAACGCCCCCGAGGTCGCCGCCGAAACTTCCAAGTCTAGCGACGCCGTGCCTGGTCCGGTGTCGTTGACGGAATCGGCGCCGGTCGTGCGTACGCTCGCCGACAGCAAGATCGGCCAGCATCTGCACGAAAACGGCAACAGCAAAGAGGCGCTGAAGGATCAGCCTGCCGTGGTCGTTGCCGCCACCGTCATCAAGGCCACCTCGGGCCTCGGCAGCAAGCTCGCGGCTCTTGCCAAGGGCACGCATGAGAAGGCCGATCACTCGATCAAGGCTATCGTGCCCAAGGTCGAAGCTCCGGTCGTGCCCCTGCCCACCGGCCCCCAGGCCGAGCTCACCCCCGAAGATCGCCGCCGCCTGATCCAAGCCAACATCGCGCGCAATCTCGAGATGGCGAAAAAGGTCCAGCAGGCCAAGACCGCGGCCCGCAAGCCTGGCTTCCGTCCGATCGATCGCACCAAGACCCCTGGCGGCCCGGCGGGCCCAGCGCGTCCAGGTGGCCCGGCTCGTCCGGGTGGCCCACCTCGTCCAGGCGGACCAGCCCGTCCGCCGCTCGCCCGCGGCGGTCGTCGTGATACTCGCGACGCACGTCCTGACGAAGCTGGCGACGAAGGCAAATCCGGCAGCCGTCGTTTCCGCTCGACGCTCGACGAAGACATCTCCGGCGTCACCGAGTTCGCCATCGCCCTGCCGTGTACGGTGCGCGAATTCAGTGAGGCCTCGGGCGTCAAGAGCTCGGTGGTCATCGCCAAGTTGTTCATGGCCGGGGTGATGTCGAACATCAACTCGGTCTTGGATAAAGACGCGGTCGAACTGCTCGCCCAAGAATTCAAGAAGACGGTGACCATCAAGACCGCGCAATCGGTCGAAGAAGTCGTCGAAGAAATGTCGGTCGAAGACGACAAGCCCGAAGACCTCGCGCCACGTCCGCCGATCGTCACCATTATGGGTCACGTCGATCACGGCAAGACCAGCCTGCTCGATGCGATCAAGTCGTCGAACGTTGTCGCTGGCGAAGCCGGCGGCATCACCCAGCACATCGGCGCCTACACGGTGTCGACCAAGGGCGGCGTCGACGTCACCTTCATCGATACCCCGGGCCATCAGGCGTTCACCGAGATGCGTGCCCGTGGTGCGCAGATCACCGACGTGGCGGTGATCGTGGTGGCCGCCGATGACGGCGTCATGCCGCAGACCGTCGAAGCCATCAACCATGCCAAGGCCGCCGGCGTGGCCATCGTCGTGGCCATGAACAAGATCGACAAACCCGAGGCGACCGCGGCCAATCAAGAGACCATCATCCGTCAGCTCGCCGAGAACGGCTTGCAGGCCGAAGAATGGGGCGGCGAGATCGCCGTCGTCCGCGTCAGCGCTAAGAGCGGCCAGGGCCTCGAAGAGCTCCTCGAGCGCCTGGCCCTCGAAACCGAACTGCTGGAACTGAAGTCGAACCACTTCGCCAAAGCCAGCGGCACGGTGATCGAAGCCAAGCGTCAGGAAGGCCAGGGCGTCAGCGCCACCTTCCTGGTCCGTCGCGGCAGTCTCGCCGTCGGCGACATCGTTCTCGCCGGTACTGGTTACGGCCGCATCCGCAGCATGACCAACTGGAAGGGCGAGCGCGTCGATCTCGCCGGTCCAAGTCATGCGGTCGAGATCACCGGCTTGTCCGACATCCCCCGCGCTGGTGACAAGTTCCAGGTCACCGAGGGTCTCAAGGACGCCGCTGACATCGCCGAAGAACGTCTCATCGTTCGTCGCGAAAAAGAACTCGCTGCCCGCCAGAAGACCACCACCGCCGCCAGCTTGTTCAGTGACATCGCGCACTCGAAGAAAAAGGAAATCCGCCTGGTGGTCAAAGCCGACGCGGCTGGCTCGATCGAAGTCATCAACAAGACAGTTAACGATCTCGCCACCGACGATGTCCGCGTGACCATCATCCACAGCGCCGTCGGCGCCGTGAATGCCAGCGACGTGACCCTCGCCGAAGCCTCCAAGGCGATGATCGTGGGCTTCCATGTGATCGCCGACAGCAAGGCGCGGGCCATGGCCAGCGACATGAAGCTGGATATCCGCACCTATACGATCATCTACGAGTTGTTAGATGATCTGCGCGGGGCGATGTCTGGGTTGCTCGAGCCCGAGACCCGCGAAACCATCATCGGTCACGCCGATGTGCGTCAGACCTTCAACATCACCAAGGTCGGGGTGGTTGCCGGTCTGTTCATCACCGATGGCCTGGTGCGTCGCGATGCCTTCATGCGCATCACCCGCGACCATCGCATCCTGCACACCGGCAAGGTCGGGACCCTGCGGCGCTTCAAGGAAGACGTTCGTGAAGTCGCCCGCGACTACGAATGCGGCTTGACCGTTGAAGACTTCCAGGACATCAAGACCGGTGACGTGTTCGAGTTCTATACCCAGGAAAAGATTGCCCGTAAGCTGTAAGCTGACGGCGCATGATGCCTCGGTTCGCGCGTCGTGCGGACCGAGGCATTGATTTTTTACACTTGGAAAATGGGATTTTGCATATGCCGACCAATAGCCGAAAAGCCAAACTTGAATCAGTGCTCTTACAAGAGATCGCGATTTGCGTCCAACAAGAACTGAAAGACCCGCGCATTGGTTTCGTGACCATCCTCCGCGTCGTCCTCAGTGATGATTTCAGCGAGTGTAAGGCCTATTACACCGTCTTGGGCGATGAGAAAAAACGGCGCTTGGCCGCGCAAGCACTGCTCCACGCCCGTGGTTTCATCCAGGGGCGTTATGCCGACGTGGTCAAGACGCGCATGCTGCCGCGCTTGGAATTCGTCTACGACGATGCCGAGCTCAAGCGCCAGACGATGCATGATCTGATTCGCAAAGCGCGCGAGACTGACACCGATGGCGGCGCCCTGCCGACGCCGGCGACGCTCGAACAACGGCCGCCCTTGCCCGAGCCCAAACTCGGCATCTGAGGCTCGCTGCTCCATGCACACGGTGATCGTGGGGACGGGTACCTGGGGGACGGCGGCGGCCTTTCTCCTCGCTGCCAATCATCAGCCGGTGACGTTGCTGGGCCGCTCTGCCGACAAGGTCGCGACCCTGCGCGATAGCCGACGTCACCCCCAACTCGGCGATGTCGCGTTGCCCGCAGAAATCGGACTGACGGCCGATCCGCAGATCCTCAGCCAGGCCGATGTGGTACTGTGGGCGGTGCCAACGCAGCATTCGCGGGCCTGGGCCCAGCAGCTGGCATCGTATCTGCCGCCGCTGGTGCCGCTGGTGTCCTTGGCTAAGGGTTTTGAAGAAGGCACCCTGCAGACGCCCTGCGAGTTGCTGGTCGCGATCTTCGGGCCGCGTCCGTGCGCGGTGCTGTCGGGCCCCAGCCACGCCGTGGAGATCGTCGCCGGCAAGCCGGTGTGCCTGGTCGCCGCCGGCCCCGAGGCGCTAACCACCGTCCTACGTGAACGCCTGCACGGGCCACGATGCCGCATCTATACCAGCAACGATCGCATCGGGGTCGAAGTCGGCGGGGCCTTGAAGAACGTCGTGGCCATCGCCGCCGGTATCTGCGACGGGCTGGAGGTGGGCGACAACCTCAAAGCGGCATTGATCACGCGTGGTTTAGCCGAGATGCGCCGCCTCGGTCGCGCGCTCGGCGCACAAGATATTACTTTTGCAGGAATTTCGGGTATTGGCGACCTGCTGACGACCTGCTATGCCCCGCACGGGCGCAATCGCGCCCTGGGCAAGGTTATTGCAAGTGGCGTGAACCCCCTCATGTTTCTGCGTCAGCAGCAAACCGTGGCCGAGGGTGCAGCGACCAGCCGTGCAGCAGTCGAACTCGCTCAACGTCACGGAGTTGATCTGCCGATCGCTGCGCAAGTCTGTGCCATCATCTGGCAGCAGACTCCTGTCCGTACGGCGATGGACGCCCTTTTTGCCCGTTCCCCTAAGGAAGAAGACGCATGACTCGTCTCGCATCCCTGACTGCCTTCATGGCCGTCCTCGCCAGTACCACCCTCAGTGCCATGGATACCGAGCCGCAAAGCGGCGGTCTGGTCTTCGGCAACGACACGGCCAAAGATTATTCTCTGAATTGGCATGGCGGTATCGCCAACAAGCAGATGGATCAAGGCTGGGCGCGTAGCCAAGACGCCGTCTTCCAGACTGGCGGAACAGTTCGTTATTGGGGCCTTGGCGCGACCATCGACGTCGCCCTCGCTCTCGGCCAGGATCGTAGCGCGACCTACGTCGCCAACACCGACCCCAACCGCTATGACGCACGTCCGATCCAGTTCGGCGAGACCGTCCAGTTGAATGCCAAGCTCGATTACCTGATGCAGATCGACGGCGTCTACGGTGAGGGCGTGCCTTTCTTGCAGCTCGCTCCTCATATCGAATTCGTTACCTACCCCAACCAGCCGCCGAACACGCTCAAGGATGATCAGGTCTGGGTGGGCACGGACCTCTGGCTGTCAGCGCCGTTTGAAGAGCTCGCTGGTCTCGATTTCGGTGGCACCATCGGTTATAATATCTCCGACCCGGCGTTGCGCTCCTCGGTCGGTTTCCGCGAGCTGAAACAATATGCCCCCTACGAACTGCTGATGTGGCAGTACGTCAACATGGGCAACCGTTCCTATCACGGTTACTTCACCAATACTGAGCACGCTGGTCTGACCACCAGCCAGATCGGCGCCAAGATCCGTTCGCCCATGGCCTGGAATGAATGGTGGGCCTATGCCGCCGTCGATTGGTCGTACTGGTTGCAGTCTGACGATCGTGACTACCGCAAGGCGCTCGGCCAGGATACCGGCGAATTGGCTTTCACCGTCGGCATCGAGTGGCGCGCCCCTTAAGCCGCTCAAGCCGCTCAAGCCGCGCTTGGTTCTTCGGATGATCACAACCGCGTCTCGGCAGCTGCCGAGACGCGGTTTTTTTTTGGTGCGCCAGGCATGGCGCGAAGCGCCGTGACGGGCGCTTTCAACCGGTGAGCGAAAGCGACCCGGGAAGTGACGTGGAGGGTGCAAGTC
>JBILBP010000348.1:0-3153 GCA_044353645.1 Planctomycetota bacterium
GATGGGGCAGGCATGATCGACTCCAAGACCCGGACGGCTATCCAGGCAACGTGAGGTCAGCGCGTATACGCCGAAGATGCCTCTCGCCAACCCTGAGCCGTTTCCGGTTATCCCCGAGCTATACACTACGGCACTTTACGCTTAACCATTTCTGCTCTGGTCGGCAAACCGCAGCCGCGATCGCCGACCTACAGAACCGGATTCTGCAGACGATTCACCAGCTGCTGGCTAAGCTCGATGAGCGCCCGGTGCTTGCTCATCGCCGCCTGCATCGCCTCGGCGACCAGCGGCTGAAGCCGGCGGGCCTCGTGATCTTGCAGCACACCATCCGACAGATAAGAGGCCATTTCGCCCATCAACTGCGAATTGACCTGATGGCTGGCGATGATGCTTTGCATGATCAGGGCCACCGTCGCAGCATCGGCCTTGTGCCGAATCGGGCCGCATTCAGCGCTCGGCCGCAAGCCATCCGCGAGACGCTGCGTGCCCCATTCGCGGGCCTCCCACCCGGCGAGGCGCTCGAGCATCGTCCCCGACCAATTTGAGAGATCGCCGCTGTCGCGGAGTTCGGCGAGCCAGCGATCAGCAGTGCGCTTGGGGACCTCGAGAATCTGCCCGAGGTCCGCTCCGCTGAGCTCGGCGGTCACGGCGAGCACGGCCTGGGTCAAGCGGCTCATGGAGCACCCTTCGAAATGGTCGCGGCTGGCGATGCCAGCAGCGGCGCCAGGAAAGACGCCGCCAGTGATTGTGGCTGGCGGCGCCAAGCGCCGAGAGTGGTCACCTGCCAATTCCACACCGGCGTGTCGGCGGTGCAGATGCCGGCCGCCAGCCATTGACGCAGCTCGCCACGATGGGTCAGGCGGATCGCTCCCAACGGGCCAACGGCGATCGGTGGCGGCAACAGCAACACCGCTCCGCTGCGCTGTTCATGCGCCGCGATCACCTGCGCGAGCTTATCATGACTGCAGCCCGATAGCGGTGGCCCTTCCCAGGCGACCGCCAACCAGCGGCCATCGCCAACAGTGGCGGTGAGGGCGGTCCGGCAGCGGCCCTCACGGATGAACTGCAGAAGCAGCTTATCAAGGGCCGCTGCCGCCTCGGCTACGGCCGACGCCAAGCGTGGTTCGGCAGCGAAAAGGCGTAGCTGCGCATCATCCGACAGTTCGATCATTGGTGCCAAGCTATGGCCGATGCCCTGTCCCTCAACGGTGAGCGCCTGACTTGCGGATCGACTATTTCCCAGATAAATGCACGCCAAGATGCCCCTGCCACGAATTCCGTTGTCCTTGTCGATCGGTATCGGCCTCGTCATTACCGCCCTGATCACCCTCGTAGCCGTGCTTTTGGTCGGAGAAAGACGGGTCATCGACCATCTGGTGAACGATAAGGTCAGCGAACTGGAACAGGCCCACCAGCGCTGGCGCGATGATCTGCAAGCCACGCTCGTCAACGGCGAGGCCAGCATCAAGCGCTATGCCGCCCTGGTTTCGAATATCGGCAAAGAGTATCCGCAGCTCGCTCCCGCCGCCCAGAACGAATGGCAGACGCGCTTCGCAACCACCATCAACCATGATGCGGATGGCGCCTGGCGCTCGAAAAGAGAGACCTTCGATGCCAACTGCGCCGCCGGGGTATGGATTCCGGCAAGCGCAAAACTGACCCCGGAACTCCGTTATTTTTATGCTCGTTGCGCAGAAGTGACCACCTATTTCGGCATCGGCGCCCGCGATTCCTACTTTGGAAATACCTGGCTGCTAACCGCCAGCCACGGCGAAGTCGAGTTCGATCCGAGCACTCCTAACTTCATCTATGATGCCCCCGCGGATTTCCCGTACGCAGATACACCCTGGATGACCTTGGTCGAGCCAACGACCAATCCCAACGGAGACGTCCAATGGACGCCCAACACCTACGACGCGATTTTGCGTAAATGGATGGTCAGCGTCGTCGCTCCCTGGAAGCTTAACGGCGTCTGGGCCGGATCGGTCGGACACGACCTGCTCATCGACGAACTGATCCAGACGCATCTCAATTCCCTGCCGCTGGCCGAACAGGATCTGCTGGTATTCGATGACACGGGGCTGTTGCTGGTGTCGACGATCCACTCCTCGCGCATCGAGGAAGCCAAAGGCAAACTGACGATCAAGGACCTATCCGACCAGCGCAGCCTGTCAGCGCTGACCATGGTCACTGAACAGCCTCTCAACACCGCGCATTTCGATCACTCCGCTGACCTGGTGCTGGTCAGCCGCATCAACGGGCCGGGGTGGACGACGGTGAGCATCACCCCCCGCCACCAGTTGACGGCTACCGTCAGCCAGCAATTCGCCTATGTGCGCTGGACGCTGATCGTCGCCGTCGGCGTGATCGGTCTGCTGACCCTCGGCCTGTTCCTGCTCCACCTCCAGCGGCGAGCCCGGGTCGCCCACGCCGCGCAGCAGGTCGCCGAAGCCGCGATCGCCGCCCGCCGGGCCGCCGATCAGGCGAACCTGGTGAAGAGCCGCTTCCTGGCCAACATGAGCCACGAGATCCGCACGCCCATGACCGGAATCATGGGCATGTCGGAACTGCTCGCCGAATCCCCGCTCGACCCCGATCAGAAGGAACAGGTGGCGGCGATCCAGACCTCTAGCCAGTGGCTACTGGGGATCATTGATGACATCCTCGACCTCTCGAAGATTGAGGCCGATCGCCTAGATCTCGCCGACGAGCCGCTGAATGTCGCGGCGATCATCGATTCCGTCATCGGCATGTGCGCGATGAGCGCGGCGCGAAAGGGTCTTGGCATCACCCGCGCCGACACCGCAGACTGTCACACCCGGCGCCGCGGCGACAGCGGCCGACTGCGCCAGGTGCTCTTCAATCTGGTCGGAAATGCCGTGAAATTCACCGAACAGGGCTGGGTAGAGATCACCCTCACGGAACAACTCCAGGGCATCCGTATCCAGGTCAGCGATACCGGCATCGGCATCCCGTCCGAACATGTGCGCAATCTCTTCCAGCCCTTTCATCAGGCCGATAGCAGTGACACCCGCCGCCAGGGCGGCTCAGGACTCGGCCTAGCGATCACCAAACGCCTGGTGGAACTGATGGGTGGCGAACTCACCATCTCCAGCCAGGTCGGCAAGGGCACGGTCGCCATCGTCGATCTAC
>JBILBP010000058.1:0-10616 GCA_044353645.1 Planctomycetota bacterium
AATGACTCCAATGCCGCTTCAAGATGTTCGATGATTTCCTGCTGTAGCACATCCGGCGGGGGAATCTCATCGAGATGGTCGAGGCTGTCGTCTTTGAGCCAAAAAATGTCTAGGCTGGCCTTATCGCGGGCCATCAATTCGTCATAGCTGAAGAACTTGAAACGCTCGTTGGCGACACGTTGGTGGCGATTTTCGGGATGATAACAGGCGATGAATTCCTGCAGATCGTCCAGTTTCAGGGTGCGGGTCTTGATGGTGAAATGCTTGTTGGTGCGCAGGTCGTAGAACCAGATGCCTTTGGTGTGGATCTGGCCGTCCTTGGGTTTGGCATCAAAGAAGACCACGTTCGCTTTGACGCCCTGGGCGTAAAAGATGCCGGTGGGCAGCCGCAGCACGGTGTGGACATCGCAGTTTTCCAGGAGCTTGCGACGGATCTTCTCGCCAGCGCCACCCTCAAACAGCACGTTATCCGGCAAGACGACCGCGGCTTTGCCGTCCATCTTCAGCATGCTGACGATGTGCTGCAGAAAGTTGAGCTGCTTATTTGACGTGGTTTCCCAGAAATCTTGGCGCTCGTACGTCAGCGCCTCTTTGTCGTCCTCACCCTCTTCGTTGGTGATGGTCATGCTGCTTTTTTTGCCGAAGGGCGGATTGGCCAGCACGTAATCGACCTTGCGCTTGGGCTCGGTGATCAGCGCGTCTGAGCGCTCGACCAGCGGCTCGCCGTCGAGTTCGCCGATGCTGTGCAGGAACAGATTCATCAAACACATGCGGCGGGTGTTGGGCACGATCTCGTGGCCGAAGAACGTCTTGTCGCGCAGGAATTCTTTCTGGCGCTTGTCCAGCTTGGCGCCTGGGCGCGTTAGCCAATTGTAGGCACCCAGGAAAAAGCCGCCGGTGCCGCAGGCCGGATCGGCGATCGACTTCATCGGCTCCGGGCGCACACAGGCCACCATGGCCTCGATGAGCGCACGCGGGGTAAAGTACTGGCCCGCCCCACTCTTGGTGTCTTCCGCGTTCTTTTGCAGCAGGCCTTCGTACAAGTCGCCCTTGGTGTCGGCGCCCAGGCTGATCCAGCTTTCCGCGTCGATCAACTGCACCAATCGCGAGAGCTTGGCCGGGTCCTGGATCTTGTTCTGGGACTTGAAGAAAATGGCCCCCAGCATCCCTGATTCCTGCCCCAGCTTGTGCAGCGTGGCCAGGTAATGCGCCTCCAAGGGCTCGCCGGTCTTGCCGGTCAGGCTCGCCCAGTCATAGCCCTTAGGGATATGCGTATTGCGATTGTAGGGCGGCTCGGCGTATTCCTGCGCTAACTTGAGAAACAGCAGGTAGGTGAGCTGTTCCAGATAATCGCCATACCCGACGCCATCATCGCGTAGGGTGTGGCAGAAATTCCAGACTTTTTGGACCAGCGACGAGGTGTTCATGATTTCTCTTTTTGACTCATCTGGGTGTTCATCATGTCGCGAATCGATGCCAACGACTTGGATTGATCGATAGGCGCCGAGGCCGCAGCGGTCTTCCGCTGGGCTCCAGGGTTCGCACAACGCACCGCAGCACGGTCAGAATTGTTAACTATTGAGTACATATTCATAAGATGAGCTTTGCAATTATGAGTCACCATTGGGTACGCACACCGAAAAAATCCCGTAAGTGACTGTACAAGAATGAGTTGATTCCTGTAAATGGCCGCAGCTCTTGAGTCCGACCCATCGTACGCTACCTGATTTGAGTCCGAATAATGTGCGAATCCCATACACAAGCCACTTTGTGGAGAACCAACCGGACTCAAAGGATATCCCTGCCTTCGGCACAATGCAGCAATTCGCGGAAGGCCAAAACCGCCGAACGCCGTCCGCTGCTTTCGCGCATGACGTGCAGAATCCCCGCCTCGCGCAAGGTCTTGAGAAACGGCAAGGCCGATTGCTTGGGAATGCCCGAACGCTGCACAAAGTCGCCGGACTGAAAAATGGGCCGATCAAACAAGGCATCGAGCACGGCAATGGCGTGTTGCGAGCGCGTCAATTCGGCAATCCGTCGCTTCATGCTGTCATAAAGCGTCATCATGGCGCGCACCCGCTCGCTGTTGTTCAGCGCCTGCTGCGTGACGGCCTCGAGAAAGAAGGCGATCCAGCCATCCCAATCACTTGCGCGGCTGATGCCTTGCAGGCGCGCATAATAGTCTTCGCGGTGCCCTTCCAGGTAATCGCTCAGATAAAACATCGGACTGGCCAAAGCTCGCTTCTGGTACAGGAATAACGGAATCAACAGACGGCCAATACGGCCATTTCCATCCTTAAAGGGATGGATCAGCTCGAATTGCGCATGCATCACCGCGCACTGCACCAGCACATCCACATCGCTGCCAGCCAGATAGGTCTCCCAGGCGTGCAGATGATCGAGCAGCTGGAGTGGCGACGGCGGCACAAAGCTGGCTTGTTCCATCATACAACCAGCACTGCCGATCCAGTTCTGATCACGCCGAAAATCGCCCGGCGTTTTGTTCGCACCACGCACGCTGTCCATCAACACCGTGTGCATCTGTCGCAGCAGACCGAGTCCAAGCGGGCGCTCCGTCACCGCGTGCGCACCGAGCGTCAAGGCTTTGCGGTAATTGACGATCTCGTGGATATCCTTGGTTTTCTCAGGGTCGAAATCCATGCCCGCCTCAAATTCCAAGACCTCATCCACCGTCGCCTGAGTGCCTTCAATCTTTGACGACAGCACCGCTTCACGTTGCGTCAGCGGCGACAGCATCACGGCCGGATTCACGACGCTTTGCAGCAGGCCGTCATAACGCGCCAGGGCTGCATTGGCTGGGCCGACCTTGGGCAGCAAGCGCGCCAGATTGAGGTTCGCCAGCGGCAGGGCGTCGGGGCGATAGGGAGTCATGCCTGAGCGTCCTGGGCTTTGCGACCGCGCGGCTTTTTCTCCACGATACGATCTGCCCGTTCGGCGCGGATGCGTGCGAGCAGCACGCTGGCGGGTTCGTCGTTCGGGTCTTGCGGGACGAGTTGGCCGGCGAAGGCAGAGCGGAGGATGTTTTGGCGTTGGGCGGTGGATTGTTTGAGGGCGAAGGTGGCGGCAGTTTCGGCATACTCCATCAGCTCAAGCCCGGCCCGAATCAAGTTCCCCGCGTTGATCATTTCAGCCAGAGGAGGCAATGGCAGGGCAAAGGGCAACAGATCACTAAGTGAGATTCGCTTATGCCCAGCAGTGGATTTCGCAGCAGCTTCAATGCGTTGCCTAGACGCAGGACTTCGCATGCAGTTGACAATATGCGCTGCAAGCTGTGGCGAAGCGAGAGCCAGCTTGCCGCAGAATATGCGGTCAGGGTATTGAATGGAAGTCGGCGCCAAGTTTTCGACGAGGGCGGTGCAGCCGACGTACTCTACGGATCCGTTCAGGCGGGTAATTAAGAGGTCGCCTGGATCAAGATAGTTCTCGGCCCGGCACTGACCGTCGTTCAAATAATTTACTGATGAGAAATCGATGGCTCCTTGCCGAACTGCACTTGATTTCAGAACTGGATGTGGAGTTACAACGCGTCCAGACGTTTCGGCCGTGCCACTACGCAATTGCGATAGCAGTTGGTCCAGCGAAGCCCAAACCCACCCCACCGGCAATTGCGACAGACCTGCGGTATCCGGCTGCACCGGTTCTGGATAATTCTTCTGCCAATCTTTGGGTGGGGCTTTGCCTTGTTCCTTGAACTTCGCGAGTTGCTTGGCTTCCCAGTGGGCGCGGCGTTCGGTGAGGATGCGTTGCAGGAGTTGCGCGCCGGTTTCGGTGGGCGTGTGCTGGGCGCGCCAGGCGGCGGTGAGCGCGCCTTCGACGGCGGCTTTCAGCAGCGATTGCCGGTATCGCGCCAGCTTCTTCTGCGCGGCCTTGAGTTCGGCCACTCCGGCATCGAGCTCCGAGAGCAACTCTTCAAGCTTGGCTACGATGCGGGTTTGTTCGGCAGAAGGAGGCAAGCACACAAGGTGAGCCATAAATGGCCCACGGTTGATGTGCATCATTGTGCTGCCATGAAGATGGTCTGTTTTAAGCAACTGAGCAATAGCTAATTTGAGCCAATAAAACAGTAGATGTTTGGACATTACACGTTCGTCCGGAACAACTTTAAAGATGTGCTGATTCACCAACGCAGGCCCGCGCCGCCACACAAATACGTCGAGAGTGGCCGACCAGCTCATTAGCATGTCCCCACTATCGATTTTGTAATCGAGAGGAACATCAAGCGTTGTAGAATTTAGTGCCTTGGTCTCGTCAGTAAGATTCTGAATCCGGACAATGGGAAATCCTTCCGACTCGCGATGAGTTGGCTTAAAAGGAAAGCCGTTGATGTATTCGCCCGTTTCGCCAATTGTTACAAATGCCCAACCTTTTGGCAGATGAGCTTGATCCCCTTGTTGAATACTCACGCCACCAACTCCTCATTCATCTCCCGCATCAACCCATCCAATTCTTCACCAAACAACCCCCACGCCTTCTGTAAGCCGCCTTTGTCCGCCAGTTCCGCATAATCAAAGTCCTCGCGGTTGATGCTACAACTATTGGCAAGGTGATCTTTCATGAGACGTAACCATTCGGTTTGTTCGGGCGTGAACGCGGTTCCGCGTTGGGCGTTGTGGCGGAAGATCCAGGCTTGAAAGCGTTTGTCGACGTCGTCGGCGAAGGGTCTGAGTTCACCATCGAGTCCCAGGGCGAAACGCACGAGCGAGACCAGATCCGTAAGCTGACGTTTGCGGTCGGCACCTTTGACCTGACTGGCCTGCACACGGGCATAGGCGCTCCACAGGCGCTCGGTGGTGAGCAGCAGCGGTGGCTTGGCTAACCGTTCGTGCAGCTCTTCGATCATCTCAAACGTCAGCGCGCGGCGCTGATAGGGCTGCTGATAGAAAAAATCCAGCGCGGCGATCTCGTCTTGGTGCTGTTTCAGGTAGTCAGCAAAGGTTTGAATCACGACGTTCGCTTGCGCTTGAGCCTGGGCGCTGAAGCCGGCGAAGGTCACCTGATCCAGATTGATGTGGTCGATGAGTTGCTCGCGCTCGCGCCGGGCGCTTTCGATTTCGTCGCGCAGTTCGGGTTTATCGAACGGCGCACAGGCGGCGGCGACGCGCTCGGCGCGGGCGGCTTCACGTTCGCTGGGGAGCAGCGTGTCTTCGGTGCGGGTGATGCCCGCGATTTTGGCGGTAGTCAGCGCGGCTTGCACGATGGCGTCGGCATCCAGGGCGGTAATCAGGCCCTTGGCCAATGCCGCCACGGGAATGCCGCCGCTGATTTTTTCGATACGGGCCAGCGCCTTGTCGTCGAGCTGTTTGGCCAAGCGCACCAGTCGGTTGGCGAGTGTCAGCACCGTATCATCGTCGCGACTGCCCATGGCCACGCCTTGTAGCAGGTCTTTCAGAGCGACACCGGGCTTCTTCTCCAGCGGACGGCTTTCGGTTTTGAGGGATTTTTCCACCCCCACGGCGTCGATCAGCACGAAGCGCGTCTTGGCGCCGTCGGCACTGTTGCTCACGCTCTTGAGTTTTTCGCCATCCAGGCTGCGCACACCACGACCCTTCATCTGTTCGTAGTAGCCCTTGCTGCGCACATCGCGCATGAACAGCAGCACTTCCAGCGGTTTCACATCAGTGCCGGTGGCGATCATGTCGACGGTGACGGCGATGCGCGGGTGGTAGTCGTTGCGAAAGCTGGCGAGGATGCTGTCGGTGTCTTCCTCGGCGCGGTAGGTGACCTTTTTGCAGAAGGCATTCCCCTGGCCATAGACCTCGCGCAGGATGTTGAGGATGTCGTCGGCATGGCTGTCGGTCTTGGCGAAGATCAGCGTCTTCGGTGTCTCCGTGCGGTTGGGGAAAATGTGCTTTTCCACCGCTGTTTTCATCGCTTTGATGACCTGGCGGATCTGGCTGGGATTGACCACCGAGCGATCCAGTTCTTTGCCGGTGTAGGGCGTGTCTTCCTCGGTTTGGCTCCAACGCTTTTTACGCGTCTGACGATCGCGGTGGTCGACCCATTCCTGGGCCTTGAGCGCGGCGCCTTTCTGGGTGACGTCGGTTTCGATGAGGTAGACATCGTAGCCGACATTGACGCCGTCGGCGACCGACTGTTCGTAGGTGTATTCGGCGACGATGTTCTCGTTGAAGAAGCCGAAGGTGCGGTTGTCAGGTGTAGCCGTGAGGCCGATCAGACTGGCATCGAAGTAATCGAGCACCTGTTTCCACAGGTTGTAGATACAGCGGTGGCACTCATCGATGACGATGAAGTCGAAGGTCTCGATGGGCACGGTCGGATTGTAGCGGACGAGCTTTTCCTGTTTGACGGTTTGCTGGACTTCGTTGAGCGATACGTCCTCGGCCGATTCGTCGATGGGCTCGCCGCTGAGGATGGAATACATGCGCTGGATGGTGCTGATGCACACCTGCGCATGGGGATCGATGGCGGGTGAGGCCAGCCGCTGGACGTTGTACAATTCCGTGAACTTACGCCCATCATCCGGCGGCGTGTAGGCCATGAATTCCTGATGCGCCTGTTTGTCAAGGTTGCGCGTATCCACCAAAAACAGGATGCGCTTGGCCCCGCCGAACTTGAGTAGGCGATAGGCCGAGGTAATGGCGGTAAAGGTTTTTCCGGCACCAGTGGCCATGTGCACCAAGGCGCGGGGGCGGCTGAGCGCCAGTGATTTTTCCAGTCCAGTGACGGCGCTGATCTGGCAATCGCGGAGGTTCTTTGCCGGTAGCGCAGGCATCTGCTCGGCCAGGCGACGGCGCAGGGTGTCAGGTTGCGCTATCCAGGTTGCCAGGGTCTCGGGCTTGAAGAAATGGAACGTCTCGCGCGAGCGCGGAGCCGGATCAGCATTGTCGGTAAAACGGATGATCTGACCGGTGGCCTCGAATAAGAAACGCCGATGTGGATTGTTGGCGAGCCATTTGAGATTGGCGACCGAATAGCCCTCGGTTTGGCATTCGACGGCGGTGATGTTTTCTCCGTCACTATCCTTTTTAGCTTCGATCACGCCCACCGCTTGGCGGTTGATGAACAACATGTAATCGGCTGGACCGGTGTCGGTGGGGTATTCGCGCACCGCCACGCCAAGGCCGGCGCCCAGATTGAGCTGCTTCATATCCTGAATGACCCAGCCGGCTTGTTCGAGCTTCTGGTCAATGAGCTGACGGGCCTTGGCTTCTGGGGTCATGGCTGCCACCGGGCTTGCCAGGCTGACGTGTGGCTACGCGTCATTCTTTTTAGACGTAGCTGGCAAAGGCTCATGTCGACCCCGGCTGCTCGGCGCCAGCCACACCTAGTATTTGACTGCTGCCAGTGCGAACCCAGTCGTCCACCTCCGACAGCTTGAACCGCCAGACCCGGCCCAGGCGCTGGGCCGGCAGGCCCTTGCGACGGATCCAGCGGTGGATCGTCTCCTCGGCAACCTGCAGGTGCTTGGCGACCTCGAGCAGCGTTGACCACGACTCAGTCACAAGCGGTATACTCCAACTGCGGAGGGCGCACTGTGGGGTGGGACGCGACCTCAGTCAACGTCGATCAACTTGGCCCGAGCTTGCAAGCGGCTGTATCGTGGATGTGTCGTGGATGTGTCGTGGATGTGTCGTGGATGTGTCGTGGATCGATTGCGGTCGACACGGCTCGTAAACTGCCCGTGCGAATCCATGCGGTTTTTTGGGGCTCGACGGATCCCTCAACTGATCAACAGCAATCGCGGCGGATCGCCAGGCATGGTCGGGGGAGCGCGGTGGATGCAGGGGGGGACCGCGCCGCCCGGATAGGTGGTGGCGATGCGCCAGAGGTTGCCGAGGCCGAAGGAGAAGGCGCGGGCCTGTGGCAGGGCGGCGTAGTGCAGGTCGTAGGCGTTGTCGCTGAGGAAGGTCGCGAAGCCGGCATCGTCGGATCCGCCGTACGCCGCGAGGAGGGTTGCACGCGTGGCCGGGATGTCGACGTGGCGTTGGGCGTGGTCATTGCCGAGGCCTTCGCTGGCGGGGCCGTGATAGGTGCACAGCCAGGTCTCGGTGGGGCACGGGGCGCTGTCGACGTGGAAGGAGAAGACATCGGTGGCGAGGGGGCCCGGGCGCTCGTCACGCGCGTAGGCATAGACGCAATTGAGCACCGGCGCGAGCTCCCGCTCGCTGAGCAGGCGCAGGTCGGTGAGCATGCACTCGACCGCTAGTCTTCCCGCCGGGCTGAGCGGTAGTGCGCGCAGCATGGCGGGCTCGAGGGTCAGCAAGGTTCGGCCGAGTGCGCTTCCGAGCTGCTCGACTACTTCCGCGAAATCCCCCGGTAGGGTGCGTTCCCAGCACACGGCGTTGATCCCGTCGGCGAGCGGGAAGTCGCAGAGCTCCTGGAAGCTCTGCACGCGCTGCAGGTGAGGGGAATCGAAGGGCTTGCTCGCGGGCATCTCACGAGCTCGCTGATGATTGGCGAGGCGGCAAACCCGCGGACCCGTTGGCGCGAGAAAGTTGGGCGAGTAGCGCGGCCTCGACCTCGGGGCCGCGTTCGAATACCATCAGATGGCTAACGACGGCGATCGCGACGTCGACCTGTGGCTGGAGCTTGAAGGGGAAGACCCGATCCGCTGTGCCATGAATGGTCACCGCGCTCTGGGTTCGCGGAGCGCCGGGCCATCGGCTGATGGCACGACATGCCCAGCGAATGAAACCCATGTCGGTCTGCTTGAACATCGCGAGGAGCAATCGTCGCGACTGGGGAATCAGTGGCCCGGGCAGATAGCGCGCCAAGCCCAAGGGCGCGATTGCACTCAAAGCGCTGAACATCGAGATGAACGGTGATAATTGATTGATATGGCTGCAGCTCGAAATGCGGATGAGTTGGCGAGGAGGGATCGTCTGGGCAATGATCCCGGCGACGATCCCACCCATGGAGACGCCGATCAGCGTATCTGCTGAGGTCAGGCCGTAGTGTCGGGCGAAGCGGGCGGCATAGGTTGCGAGATCCTCACGCGGATCGTGAGTTATCCAGCTGGTGCGCAGGACCTCGAAGCCGGGAAGTTCAAGGTGATCGAACAGCCGTCGATCGGCACCCAATCCCGGCACGAGTACCAGGCGTGTCGGCCAAGTCGACGCGGTCACGGTCACGGGCGGGGCGCTCACGGAGGCGGCAACCTATCACCTTCCGCGATCGAGATAAGTCCGCTGGCCGAGGCCGATCTCAAAGCCTATTCACAGCGTCGAGGAGCCGGGGCCATGGCGCTATTCGACCCGCGGAGGGCCTGACGGGCATCCGCATCCGCTGACGACGAGAGCCGGCGCGAGTGGCGGCTAATGTCCGATCTCGAAGCCGCGGTCGACGAGGTCTTGGACATCGAGCAGGCCGAGGAGGGTGCCGTGATCGTCGACCACCGGCAGCTCGTTGATCTTCTTCTCGGCATAAAGGCGCAGGGCGGTCTGCAGCAGATCGCTGCCGCGTACGCTGCGGCAAGGCATGGTGGCATGGGTTTCGACCGCTGCCGCCAGCACCGCGCCGGCGTCGCTGGCGAGCGCCAGGGCCCGGCGCAGGTCGCCGTCGGTGAAGATGCCCAGCAATTTTCGCTGCTCATCGACGACCAGCACGCTGCCGGCGCGGGCGCTGGTGATGGCCTTCAGGCAGGCCAGTACCGCCGTGCCGGGATGCACCGCAGGTACGCGCATGCCCGAGCGCATGGCCTCGGCGCAGGTCATCAGCTTGCGCCCGAGGGCGCCGCCGGGGTGATAGCGCGAGTATTGCTCGGGAGTGAAGGCACGCAGCTGTTGGACGGTGAGCGCCAGGGCATCGCCGAGGGCTAGTAGCACCGTCGTGCTGGTCGAGGGCGCCAGACCCAGTGGGCAAGCCTCAGTGATGGCGCCGATGGCGATGGTGAGGTCGGCATGGCGGCCGAGCGCCGACTCGCTGCGTCCGGTGAGCGCGATCAGTGGACAGCCGATGTGCTTGAGTGAGGGCAGCAGGGCGATGATTTCTTCGCTCGAGCCGCTGTTGCTGAGCGCGAGCACGACGTCGGCGCGTTGGACCATGCCGAGATCGCCGTGCCGACCTTCGGCGGGATGCAGGAACAGACTGGGGGTGCCGGTCGAGGCAAAGGTCGCCGCTAACTTGCGCGCGATATGCCCGGCCTTGCCGATGCCGGTGACGATCAGCCGTCCGCCCAGGCCATCGCCGCAGCGGCCGTGGATGAGCTGGCAGGCGCCCTCGATGGCGGCGGTCTGCGCCGGCGCCATCTCGGCGAGCCGCAAGACGGCGCTGCCCTCGCTGTGGAGGACGGACATGACGTGACGGACGATCTCGGACATGCCCAGACCCTATTCTCGAGCGCGACATCGGCTAGCGTCCGCAGGTCATGGCCACACCGTCCCCCGTCACCATCGTCGCCGATCGCCTGTATAGCCTCACCTATCGGCCGCAAGAACTGGCGCTCTATGGTGAGAATGTGCGCTTCCACCTGCGTTGCGCGCCGATCTTCGAGGATCCGGCGGAGGTCACCGATACCCATTACCGCAGCTGCGTGCTCGAGATCAGCGCCGATCTGCCCGCGGATCCCGACCTCGGTCGGGCCGCCGGGCCGATCCTGCTGCTGAAGATCGGCTGGGAGCTCGTTGTTAATACTA
>JBILBP010000349.1:0-3140 GCA_044353645.1 Planctomycetota bacterium
ATTTGGAATTCGATCGCGCCACCGGCACGATCGAGACGTGGCTGGTCGGCCCCGGCCCGGGCGAGATTGAGACCATCGAGGTCGAGCTCGAGGAATCGCCCGAGATCACCACCAGCGAAGAGCTCGACCAATGGTTTCTCGAAGGTCTGGTGCTCAACGGCCACGCGCACTGGGGCGGCGAGCGCGGCCTGACGCACCTCGTCGAGCGCTTCGGACGTACCTCCTTGCTGGTCGCGGCGCAGGTCGCCGATCGGCTCGAACACCATTCCGAGGATCCCGCCAGCGCCCTGCAGCTAGCGCGTACGCGCTGGCCGAGCCTCAACGACCATGACGAGGTGCCGTGGGCGACCTTGGCCGAACGCCGCAAGGATGCCGGCCATCCCTTCATCTGTGCCCAGCTCGGCCGTCTCGCCCTGCGCCTGGGCCTGCTGCGGGCCGCCCGCGCCCTGCTCTCGGCCTCGGCGGGCTCGACCGATGTCTCGCCGATCGCGTGGTTCGATCTCGGTCAGGCCTGCGAAGCCCTCGACGATCTGACCGGGGCCGAGAACGCCTTCACCCGCTACGCCAGCACCCGCCCACAGGATCCCGATGCCTGGCGGCGGCTGCTGTTCTGCCGACTGCGCCGCGACCGCAGCCAGCTCGCCGAGGAGTGCCTGCGCAAATACCACAGCGCCGGCGGCAAGGATGAGGAACTCGTCGAGCGCTACCTGCATGTGGTCGCGCGCGGACGCATCCGCACCGCGCAGCGCGGCTTCCTGGCGGCGTTCCTCCTGCCGCACCTGCGCGTGGCCTTTTCCACCGCCGGTCGCGACGGCGACGTCGAGCGCGAGATCGTGCGCCTGTGCTTCTGCGACGATCCCACGGCGGCGGCGGCGTTCACCGCCCTGGTCAGCCGGCTGCGCGGCGAACTGGCGGTGGCTCTGCGCCTCAGCGGTAACCAGGACTTCACCGAGGATACGGTGCGGGCGGTGCTGCTGACCCTGCCCTTCCTCGGACCGTTGCATCAGGCCGATGAGTTGGCCGACGTCGAGGCCCTCGCCGACGACGTGCAGTCGACGATCAATCGCTGGGCGGAAGCGCCAGCGGTGGCGGCGGCGCTGATGGGGCCACCGCCGCTGGTCGACAGCCGCTCGCTGTACGCCCTGGCGGCGATGGCCAACAGCGTCTGGGATGATCACGAGGGCGATGCCTACAGCGACGAGGACGACAAAGACGATGACGAGAACACCCCCGAGGAGCATCAGTGAACAGTGAACTGAGCGCCCTGGTGTCGCTGCTCGACGATCCCGATCCCGCCGTCAGCGCGGCCCTCGTGCAACGCCTCGAAAGCGAAGCCCATCTGCTCGACCGGACGTGGCTGACGGCGGCGGCGCGCGGCCAGATTCCGGAACTGCTGACGACCATCGTCCTGCGTACCGATGCCGAGGCCCTCGTCGATGCCTATGCCGTCGCCGAGGACCTCGAAAACGGCATGTGGTTGCTCGCCCGCCTCGCCTATCCGCGCATCGATCATCGCCTGCAAGGAGCACCGCAGCTCGACGCGCTGGCGGCGCAGGCGGCGGCGCGCATCACCGCCGGGGCTCCTGCCGATGCCCACAGCGTCGCCCGCTTCCTCTGCGATGAATGCGGATTCTCGGGCAATCGCGAAGCCTTCGATGATCCGCAGAATTCGTTCCTGCCGGACGTTCTCGAACGCCGCATGGGCTTGCCGATCGTGCTCACCGCCCTCTGGCAGCTGGTCTGCCGCCGCCTCGACCTGCCGTGCGCAGCGATCGCCCTGCCCGGCCACGTCCTCGGCCGCTGGCTGAGCGCCGCTGGCGAAGCCCACTACGTCGACCTCTTCGCCGGCGGAGCAGTGCTCACCCGCCGCGATCTCGACCTGCGCGCGCAGCTCGCTGGCGAGACCGGCGCCGCGGCCTACCTCGCCGCCGCCAGCGATCGCGCTCTGCTCAAACGCATGGCCCGCAATCTGGCGATGGCCTACCTGCGACGCGAGGATGGTCTGCGTGCGACCATCGCCCATGCCTTGGCGACGGTCTAGCCGATGCCTCCGCTGCTGCTCGTGATCCTGCGTCGCGCGGCGCGTCCAGCGCTGATCAGCGCGGCGCTGATGGCGGTGGTGATCGCCGGCGGCATCGTCGGCGCCCGCCTGCTGCGAGCGGTGATGAGTCCGCCGCTGCCGGGCGCGCCGGCCGTCGCCAGCCGCCTGCGCGAGGTCCAGGACCTCGCCACCACCCAGGTCGTGCTGCGCACCATCCAGCGCGGGGCGGCCCGTACCGATGGCCTGATCATCACCAATACCGATGAGATCCTCTGCCGGCTGCTGGTCACCGGCGATTACGGCTTCGATCTGGCGGCGATCGGCCCGGAACGCGTGCGCGTCACCGCCCAACGGATCCGCATCACGCTGCCGCCGCCGCATCTACTGGCGCCGGGCTTCTCGGTCGCGCCGGCGGAGATCCTCGATACGCGTACCACGCGCTGGCTCAGCGATACCGGTCCCGGACAACTCTCCGCCGTACAGGCCGCCCGCGTTCATGCGCTCGTCGAGGCGCCGAGGCGCATCGCCGAGCTCGGCATCGATCGCGAGATACGCGACACTACGCGCCTGGCACTCAAACGCGTCCTGCCGGCGATGCTCGGCTATCCCACGCTCTCGGTGACCGTCGACTTCGATGACGAGACCGAGGTCGAGCTCCCCGCGCCGCCAATGCCACCAGTGCCCGGAGGCAAGGGATGAAGTGGTTCATCTCACTGTTGTTCTTCACCGGTCTAGCCGGGGGCGTGTGGTATGCGTGGCCGCCATCGGCGCCGGTGACCTCGGCCGCCGCCGTCACCTGGGAGCTCGCCGATATCCGTGAATTGGGGCAGCTGCGTCTGCTCGCCACCGAGATCAGCAGTTATCAACTGGTGACGACGATGGACCCCGCCCGCTACCTCAAGGCGGTGATCCCGGTGCGCATCATCCTCGGTCTCGACCTCAGTCAGGCACAGGTCCGCCGCGAAGGCGCCACGGCCGTCGTGACCCTGCCGCCGGTGCGCATCCTGCACAAGAGTTCCGATCCCCAACGCTGGAACATCTGGGAGACGCATGGCGTGCTCAAGACCGCCGATGAATCGATCAGCATGGCGCAACTCGC
>JBILBP010000102.1:0-8133 GCA_044353645.1 Planctomycetota bacterium
AACGAAAAAGGCGCCGGCAACGAGACGGGCGCCGGGAGTGAGAAAGGCGGTGTGAATGAGAGCGACCTCAACCTGCTGCTGGGGGCCGCTCGCGGCGAGGACCTGACGACCATGGTCACGCAGCTGCTCGCCGGCGAAGCCGGTCCGGCGCTCGAAGGCCTCGAGCGCACCGCCGCCGCCGGCGTCGCGCCGGCGACGCTCCTCGATCAGATGGTCGACCACGTGCGCGCCATGCTCCTGCTGCAAGCCTGCGGCAAGGACTCGCCCGCCCTGCGTCGCCTCGGTGCGGATGTCGCCACCGTCACCGCCCACGCGGCAGCGTGCACCGCGGAAAAAACCCTACGCATCTGCCAGTTGTTGATGGGCTCGCAACAGGCCTTGCGTCAAGGCGTCGATCCCCGCCTGCAACTGGAGTTGGTGTTCGTGCGCATCGCCGGCCTCGGGCAACTGGTCGATGTCGAGAACCTGCTGCGCAAGATCGAGCGCCTCGAACCTGCCGCCAGCGGGTCGCCAGCGCGCCCTTAGCCGGGTCGGCCGTGACGGGAACCCCGTCGGCCCGGAATAAACTTCCCACCTCCACGACTGCTGCGCCGGTCGCATCAGCGACCGCGGCGGGCGCCGCCGAGCTGTCGTTGGCCACGCTGCAGCCGCGCTGGGGCGAACTCGTCCGTCAGCTGCTGCAAGGCGGTCTGCCCCTGGTTGCCGCCGCCATCGGCGACAGCACTCCGGTCGCGGTACAGGCCGAGGTCCTCACCATCAGCGCGCCGCTGACGCGCCACGGCATCCTCACCGATCCCGAACAGCAGCGCATGGTGGCGAATGCCTGTCTGGCGGTGTTCGGGCATCGTCTGCGCTTGGTAGTACGTGCCGGGGGCGCTATGCTCGGCGATCAGCCGGCGCTCACCGATGAACGTCAGCGTCGCTATCATGCCGCCCAGGAGCACCCGCTGGTGAAGGAGATCGTGCAACGTTTCGGCGCCGATCTGGTTGGACGCGAACTGGTCGACGTCGAGACCTGGCTAGCGCGCCTGGCCGCCGAACGCGACCAGGTCCCCCGCCGCCGCTTCCAGGGCGACCTGCGCCACGGCGAGGTCGGCGGCGCCAGGGAAACCGTTGGCGATGGCTGAACGTCGTCCGCTCTTCGATGCCCTGGTGACCCCGGGCTCACGCATTGGCCCGTACGAGGTGACACGGCGCATCGGCAGCGGCGGCATGGGCACGGTGTATCTGTGCAAGGCCGTCGAATCCTGTCCGGTATCGATCGGTCGGATCGTCGCCATCAAGGTCTTGCGCAACAGCGATGGCGACGAACGCAAACGCTTCGAGCGCGAGAGCCGCTACCTGCAGTCCCTGCAGCATCCGGGCATCGTGCGCGTGCTCGACACCGGCGAAGATCGCGAACAGCTCTACCTGGTGATGCCGCTGATCGACGGCAAGCGCCTCGATGATCTGGTGGGCGCCAAGAAGGCCCCGCTGGCGATCGAGAAGGCCGTCGACTGGATGGTGCAGGGCCTGGAGGCGCTGCATGTCGCGCACCTCGCCGGGATCCTCCACCGCGACATCAAGCCCGGCAATCTCATGCTCGACAAGGAGGGGCGCATCAAGCTCCTCGATTTCGGGCTGGCCAGCGCCCCCGATTACGAATCACGGCTGACGCGTGATGGCGATGTCGTGGGTACACCGGCGTATATGCCTCCGGAACAGGCCGCCGGGCGCCGCGATGACATCAGCCGACGCAGCGATATCTACGGCATGGGCGCCTGCCTCTATGAACTGCTCACCGGCCGGCAGCCATACGAAGCTGACAATGCCATGGCGACCTTGCGCGCCATCATCGATGAGCCCCTGGTCAAGCCGTCGAAATGGCGCCCGGACCTGCCACGGGATGTGGAAACCGTGGTCTTGGTGGCGATGGCCAAGGATCCCCGTGATCGCTATCGCACCGCCGAAGAGATGGCCGGCGATCTGCGCCGCATCCGCAATGGCGCGCGCATCCGCGCCAAGCGCGTATCCACGGTCGCGCAACTGTGGCGCAGCTCGGTGCGCCACCGCTCGACCGTGGCCGCCGTCGCCCTGGTGATCTTCGCCATCGGCGCCGCCGCGACCTTTGTCACGTTCCGGGCGATAAAGCTCATGCATGAGCGCACCGAGGAGCCCGACCTCACGGGTAATGTCTGGACGAAGGCCTGGGACTATTCGGCGACGCCTGCCGACGCTCACCTGGGCAACCCTGCGGAGATCGCGAATACGCTTCTGGTGTGGACGGATCACGCGCCATTCGGGCCGCAGGCGCAAGTCGCCAACTTGCCGGCCGTCGATGGCGCGGTGCGCCTGACCGCGAGCTTCACCCTCAGCCAAGCGCCGGTCATCAGCGCTGACGCCAGCGCCAGCGCCAAGGCCAGCAGCAAAGACAAAGAATCCACCGCTTTCGCGCTGATGATCAATGATCGCGATATCGGCGGCGGCTATTCCCTGCGCCTGGACCTCGCCGCGACCGGCGACTGCATTTCGCTGTGGCGCGAAGGCCATGCCGTGCGCTCCCTCGAAATCGGCCAGACACCGCGCGGTGTACGCCTGCATCTGCAGCTCGAGCATCTCGATGGCGCCCTCACCGGCAGCATCGCCTATGACCCGACCGCGGACGGCCAACGTCCGCAGGTGAGCTTCAGCTTCCTGGATCTGGCACCGCTGCAGGGTTCCGATGCCAACGGCGTCTACCTCATGCGCACGCGCACGCTCAGCGAGGTCGACAACGTCTTGCTCCAGCGGCAACGTTCCGGCGAACTGGTCTCGGCCCTGACCACCGCCGATGCTTTCCGTCAGGATAAACGCTTCGCCCGCGCCCAGCAGCTCTACCAGGCATTCATCCGCGACCATCCCGACTCGGCGCAGAGCAAGGATGCCAAGCTGCGTCTCGGCCTGTGCCAGGAAGGCCTCGAAGATACCGCCGGTGCCCTCGCCACTTTCATCAACGTCGTCGAGGAGAACCGCAACGACCCCCGCTATGTGCTGGTGGCGACCTTCCATGCCTGGGCCTGCGCCCTCAAGCTCGGACGTTATACCGAGGCCGAGGGGTATTTCGAGGCCATCACCCGCAGTTACGACCTAGCTACCTTAGCCGCCTCGATTCCCGAATCGACACTCAAGGATCTGCGCCAGGACTATGCCAACCGGGCCATGGGCCTGGCCGGCGAGGATCCCGATCGGGCCGTGAACTTGGCCCTGGCGGCCTCTGAAATCGCCCGCTATCTGGGAGAAACCACCACGGTCGCCGACGGTATGCTCCTCGCCGGCGATCTGCTGCTGACCCTCGGGCGCCTGGAAGTAGCCCGCGAGACCTATCTGCGAGCAGTAAGCGACCCGCGCCTCGATCAAGCCAAACGCCTGCAGGGGCTGATCGGCATGGGCCACGCCGAGCGCCTGCTGGGAAACTTCGAGCGGGCTGCAGAAGCCTATAAAAACGCTCTCAAACAGGCCCCTGCGAACCAACGCGGACGGATCCAACTGTGGCTCGGCGATCTCGCCGCCGAGGCTGGTGATACGGTCCTGGCGGAAGCCACCTGGCGCGAGCACACGCCGGGCATCGACGCCACCACGCGCGGCTTATTGCGCCGCCTGACCGACTATCAGGAACTCATCCGCGATGCCGAACCGCTCGCCAAGGATTTCGACGCCGCCTACGTGAATGCCCGCATCCTGTTGCAGATGGGCGATAAGACGGAAGCCAAGGAATGGCTGGCACGAGCCGCCACGCAGACCCCCAATTGGCGTTGGCCGGTGCCCCTGGCCAAGACCATGTTGGAGAGTCTCGAACCCGAATAGGCCAAAACACCGCAACCGGAACACGGCGTGTTCCGGTTGCGGTGATTGCTCATATTGGCTAGTTCCTCAGTCGTCTTCGTCGGCCTGACCGCCGCCTTCGTCTTCGAGGTCATCATCCATGTCCTCGTTCTCCTCGTTCACGGTGTCAAGAAACTCGTCGAGTCCGTCGCGGATCGCTTCGTTCATCTTGAAGCCCTCACTCTTGAGCAGCTTGATAATGTCTTCTTCTAGGCCCATGTGGACTCCTCACTCGTTATAGGAGTGCGTAAGGGTGGCGAACCGACTGTCAACGCTTGGCGCGCCTTCCGGAGTCAGATCCTCTCACACCATGCATGATACTACCCCGCCTCCTGCCTCTGGCCCGTGCTCTGGCCCTGCACCTGCCCCCGCCCGTATTGGCATCATAGTCACCTCCGACCGCGCGAGCGCGGGGACCTATACCGACCTCGGAGGTCCGGCCATCCGCGCCGCCCTCAGCGCATACCTGACTTCCCCGTGGAGCGACGTCTACCGCCTGATTCCCGATGATTTCGCGATCATCGTCAGCACCCTGCACGAACTTGCCGACGAGCATCGCTGCGACCTGATCGTGACCACTGGTGGCACCGGTCCAGCCCCCCGCGATGTCACCCCCGAGGCCACCGCCGCCGCCTGCGACAAGCTCCTGCCCGGCTTCGGCGAACAGATGCGAGCCAGCTCCCTGCGCTTCGTGCCCACCGCCATCCTCTCCCGGCAGACTGCCGGCATCCGCGGCCGCAGCTTGGTCATAAACCTCCCCGGCAAACCCAAAAGCATCCGGGAATGCCTGGATGCGGTGTTTCCGGCGGTGCCCTATTGCCTGGACCTCATCGGCGCCGCGCGCCTCGAGACCGATCCGACGGTCATGCCCATCTTCCGCCCCAGCTCACACCCTAACTCCGATTCCAAGAGCTGACCTGCCTCGGGACATCGAGGAATTCCCGTCCCCAAAGCGGCTTTCCTGAGGTATGCTCTGATGGAGAGCCATCATGGGCGTGACGCAGAACCCTGAAAACACCCTCGATCAGAATGAACTTGATCAGCTCTTGCTGATCAATGGCTTTCTCGACGAGGCCAATGCTACCGAGGGCGGCAAGAAATCATTGATCGATGAAATCCGCAATGCCATCCTCGATAGCGGAAAACTGTCGCATCGTGAATGGAAGGCCCTGCGCGAGCGTCTGCGTGAAATCGAACAGCTGATCCCGACCATTGACCTGATCATCGAACTCAAGGCCCGTCGCCGCGAACCAGATGAACACACGAATGCCGGCGAACATGTGCGCCGTCGGGCGGCGCATTAGCCATGCGGTCAGGCGCTGGTCTGCTGGCTGAGCGGCAAGCCCGTGACCGGCGCCAGACCCTGGAGCGCGACGACCAGACGCCGGCAATCAGCATCAGTATGGGCCCGGGTCAGGGTCAGGCGCAGACGGCAGCCGCCCTCGGGCACGGTCGGTGGGCGGATCGCCGGGGCATGATGGCCGAGGGCGCCCAAGGCCGCCGCCAGGGCCAGGGCCGCGCCTTCGCTGCCGACGATCACGGGGATGATCGGCGTCCGCCCCAACGGCACCTGCCATCCTGCACCGCGCAAGGCGGCGCGCAGGGCCACCGCCGCCGCACAGAGCTCCGCCGGCCATTGCGGATGGGCCTGCACCTGCTCGAGGGCGCCGAGGGCGGCACCAACGGCGGCGGGAACCGGCGCCGTGGAATAGATGAAGCTCCGCCCGCGATTGACCGCCAGCTCGATCAGCTCGCTATCACCAACCAGGAAGCCCCCCTGAGCACCGAAGGATTTCGAACATGTCCCGATCAGCAGATCGGGGACGATGCCGACTTCGGCGCATAATCCGCGCCCGCCCGGGCCGCAGACGCCAAGGGCATGGGCCTCGTCGACGACCAGCAGGGCACCGTGCTCGCGGCAGAGCTGATGGATCGCCAGGAGCGGCGCCTCATCGCCATCCATCGAGTAGACGCTCTCGACGCCGACGATGCGCCGCCGAGCACCGCTGGTGCGCTGCAACTGCCGGGCGAGGTCTTCGACATCATTATGGCGGAAGCGCAGCATCGTACCCGCCGCCAGACGGGCGCCGTCATAGGTCGATGCATGGCATGCACGATCGAGGATGATCACGTCTTCGGGCTCGCCAGCGAGGGTCACCATCGCCGCCAGATTGGCCTGGAATCCCGAGGTCGTCAGCAACGCATCGGCAGCCCCCAACCAGTGCGCCAGGCGTTGTTCGAAACGACGATGCACGGCCAAGCCGCCGGCGAGCAGGCGGGCCGCACCGGAGCCGGCACCATACCGCCGCAATTCACGACTGGCGGCGTTCTTGACCGGGCGGAAATTAGCCAAACCAAGATAATCGTTGGAAGCCCAATTGACGAGTTTGCGCCGGCCACCGGCAACCCGTAACTGAATCACCCGACCATCCGGCGAATCGATCACCGGCCGCACCCGCAAGCGCCCCTGCTGCGTCAAATGGGCGAGTTCCTCGCGCAGACAGGCGCGCATATCGGCGTGAGTAGGAGGATGCTCGTGGGACATGGGCGGAGTGGTGCAAAAATGATCCGCAACGGCAGCGCTTGGCAACACTGCAATCAAAGCGGGAACCTCCGCCGAGCCCGCTCGCGCTGTGCCTGCGTACCAGCAACTGCGCAGGTCGCATAGGCATCTCAGGGCCTAGAGACTCGGGGCCAGGGGCCAGAAAGTGCGGAAAGCCCGTGCTGCTGCCAGCCTCGTAGGGCGATCTTGCCATGTCGCGTAAAATGACTGGTCTCTGGTCCTTGGTCTCTAGCCCCTGGTCCCTGGTACCTGGTCGCTGGTCACTGGTCACTGGTCTCTGGCCCCTGGTCTCTGGTCGCTGGTCTCTGGTCCCTGGTCTCTGGTCTCTGGTCCCTGGTCCCTGGTCCCTGGTCTCTGGTCCCTGGTCCCTGGTCCCTGGGCCCTGGTCTCCGATCGTTCGCCCCCCGCTGATCCGCAGTGCCGCAGGGCCGTGATCAGCGCAGATATCTTGCGGCCCAGGATGTGATTCTGGGTGAGCAGCTGCGTCTGGTCGCAACCGATGATGGCCGCGAGCATTTCGATCTGTGCCGACAGTTCGTCGCTGGATGCACGAGCGATACACAGGAAGCGGATGAATTCGTCATCGCTGCCGCGACCGGCACCTTCAACGAGGTTGCTGACGACAGATATGGCTGACCGACGGAGTTGATTGGCGAGATCGCCGAACCGTACTCCATCGCTGACCACCGCGATGTCGCGCAGTTACTGTTGGCCGAGATGATACATCTGGAGTCTGTGAAAATTCGCCATGGGAGGCTCCTTGTGCAACCTGCCAGATCGAACGCGCGCAGGGGTCAAGGCCGCGCAGCGCCGTGCCGCTCCGGCACGGGCAGCCTTGACGCCGAGCACGATCGATATGGTAGGTGGAACAAGGAGCCGCACCACGTCACCCCACTAACCCGCCTGCGAAATTCCCTGTACTACCACATGGGACCAGGGACCAGTGACCAGGGACCAGCGACCAGGGACCAGGGACCAGGGACCAGGGACCAGGGACCAGGGACCAGGGACCAGGGACCAGCGACCAGGGGCCAGGGGCCAGGGGCCACCTCCAGCGTTGCCACTCATGGATATTTCGACCCAGGCGCTATCTCTAAGCGCATGATTCATCTTGGCGTTAACATCGACCACGTAGCGACCATCCGCCAAGCTCGACGCACCGTCGAGCCCGATCCGGTGGCAGCGGCGATGCTCGCCGAGCTTGGTGGAGCCGATGGCATCACGGTTCATCTGCGTGGCGATCGACGTCATATCCAGGACCGCGATGTGAAGGTCCTGCGCCAGACGGTACGCGGCGTCCTCAACCTCGAAATGGCGCCTCACGAAGACGGCGGGATCCTCGCTCTGGCGCTGCACTTGGTGCCCGATCAGGTCTGCCTGGTACCAGAGAATCGCGCCGAGGTGACTACCGAAGGCGGCCTCCTCATCCGCGACAACGACGCCATCCTGCGCCGCTGCATCGATCAGCTGCGCGCCAAGGGCGTGATCGTCAGCCTCTTCATCGAGCCCGATGCCGATACCGTGCGCCTCGCCAAGAGCCTCGGCGCCGACGCCGTCGAACTGCACACCGGCTCCTGGGCAAATGCCTGGGCGCTGTGCAAAGGCCGCCGCGAGGATCCCAGCCTGCGCCATGAGCTGAGCCGCCTGAGCAACGCCGCCGAAGCTGCCGCCGCCATCGGCATGCGCCTCCACGCGGGTCACGGCATCACGTACGCGAATGTCCGTGATCT
>JBILBP010000350.1:0-3126 GCA_044353645.1 Planctomycetota bacterium
TAGACCAGGGTCACCGGCCGCCGGCTGCGGGTATAGGCGGCACCCGTACCGGCGTTGTGCGTGCGCGTACGCGCCTGCGGATCAGTGCTCCAGCCGCAATACAGCGAGCCGTCACGACAGCGTACGAGATAGACCCAGGCAGCCATGCGCGGGCAGCGTGGGCCCGGGGATCAACTCGCCAGTGCCATCAGTTGCCGGGCATTATCGACCTCGTCGTTGACCCGTGTGAGCAATTCCACCAGGGCATTCTTGTCGAGCCCGAGATGCGACCACACGCCCATGTCCAAGGTCGGTTCGTCGCATTCGCCGCTGACCCGCAGCTTCTTCAGAGCACAGAGATATTCGCAGAACAAGCACATCGCCACCGGCCCGGTCTGCTGCTCCGCGGCTAGCGAATATTGGTTTCGGATGGTCTCGACGATGACCTTCTCGAGTTCCCACCTTTCCGCCAACCAACCGCCGATTTCGGCGTCATCGGTATCCAGCACCTCGCGGGCCGCGGCATGAAAAGATAATTTGTATTCGCGGGCGACGGCGACGATCGCCCGCGTTTCATCGGGGGCGCTCTCTACGAGTACGAGTTTGCCCATGCCCTTGAGCAGGCCGATGGTGAAGGCCAGCTCGGGGTCGCAGACTTTCGAGCGTTCGGCGATCATCCGGCAGAGGCAGGCGCTGACCGCGCCATGCGCCCAGAAAGCCTTCATATTGAAGCAGGCATTCTGCTGTTGAAAGGTGTTCAGGACCGAAATCGACAGGGCGATCGAGCGGATGGTCTTGAAGCCCAGGATCTGCACTGCCTGCTCCATGTCGTGAACCGGATCGCTAAGACCGTAGTAGACGCTATTGACCATGCGCAGCATCTTCGCCGCCATCGCCGCATCCTTGACCATGATCTGCGTGACATCGCTGGAATTGGCCATCGGCTCATTGACCAGGCGGCTGACCTGGGACACCACTTCCGGCAACGAAGGAATCGTATGGACGCGTTCGATGATCTCTTCGAAGGAAGAACGATTGAGCGACACGGCAGGACCCCCCGGACGGTGACCAGGAAGAGTACCCTGGAATCGACCTTCGTGCTGGAAATTCCCCAATTCGAAGAAACGAAACAAATGTTGCAAGCGCATACCTCTGACAGTGACCTTGCCGGCCATGCACCGCTTGCGATCAGCCCCCAGGGGAAGCATACTCCCGCCTCTTTACGGAATCACTATGCGCCACCTGCTCGTCCATCGCCTCCGAATTTTTTTCTTCGGCATGGCCTCGCGAACCTTCTTCGCCCTGGCGATGGCCTTGCCGTTGGCGTTTGCGGTCGATCCGACCTTGGTGACCTTGAATATCGACACCGTGCGCGTGCAGGCCTTCGAATCAGACACCACTAATTATGGTGAGGTGAAAATCTCGCGCAGCACCGGTCTGCTCACACCGCAAACGATTAATCTTGTTCTCAGCGGCTCGGCGACGCTAACGAACGACTACACGTTGCGGATTAATCCCGCTGATGACGGGACCAAGGCCACCCTGGGGACGATTACGGTGACTTCGGGTGATGGCACACGCATTGACCCTTTCATCTACAACATACCGCTGACCTTCCTGAGTCGCGCCACCGATGCACGCATTCAGGTGATCGCCATTCTCGATGATGCGAAAGAGGTTCCGGAGCTGGGCGAGACGGTCTCCATTTCCCTGCCCATCATTCCTCCCGGCACGGTCGTCAATGGCTCGCGCCAGCGCGGCACCGTGACCATCGTTGATGCCCATGTGCAGCTCGCGACCTATGTCGATCAATCGCCGGCCCGCGAAATCATCCCCGACGACATCAACGGCTTCATCCGGGATGCGACTGGCCGCATGCGCCTGTGGTTCCGCAATAGCAGTGCATTTTCGGAGACTCAGCCCGTAACTTCATATGCGCCGTACGTCGATCGTTTTATCGAAGCCACCAATGCCGGCTCCAGCGCTACGGTGGCCAGCGACTTCATCGCCACCTATCGCATCGGCGGCAAGCAGCGTTGCGTGAAACCCATCGGCGCGGTTGTCGAACCGACCGTGACCCTCCTCGCCAATGCCTTCCGGGACGTCTCCGAATACGGCATACGCGACTACACCTCAGGAGGCTATTTCTTTGGCTATTCCGATGGCTTCAGCGGACAGGTCATCGTGCCGAAAGTCGTCGCCGGAGTCCCCGAAGAGTTGCGCAGCATCACCGTCGAGTCAGCTAGCCAGCCCTCGGGGGCCGTCATTAATTCGATCCGCATCGGAGGCACGGTGATCGCCATTCCAGGGGCTACGTCGAATGCCATCTCTCTCAATCAGATCGGATCAGGTTCGGCCAGCGGTAAGACGCGCATCGAGTTTTACAACTTCACTATTCCTGCGCCTGTGGGGCAAGGAACGGAAGTCGACATCAAATACACCATCACTCCGGTTGGCGCGGGGGCGGTTGCGACCCCCGGCGATATCCTCACTACCGTTTCGATGCCGATCCTCTATCCGCTCGGCGCCCATAGCCTCTCGGTAACCAGCGGTTCTTCGCCTGTGCTGCTGTCCAAGGGCGACGTGTTCGTTCTCGACGGTGGACGCTATCGCGTGACCGGCACCAAGCCGACCCTTGGTGGCGGCGGTTCGCTGGGCGATTACGCGATCTTCTTCACCCCCGGCCTACGTCAGGATCTTCTGCGCACGTCGCCGCTGACGATCACCACCCATTTCGAAGCGAAGTTCGATATCAGCGGCCGGGAGACTTTCTTCATCCCTGCTCTGCCGAGCACGCCCTATTACGGATATCCCACCGGAAACGCAGATGAGGACGTCACTGTTGATGGTAATGCCAACGACCTGCCCAACGGCGACTGGGTAGATTTCCTCTTCAGTCCGACTGACGATTCCATCGTCGAAGGGCACGAGGACATCCTTCTCACCCTGGTGACGACCACCGCCAGCAACGGTTATGAGGTCATCAACCCTACCGTCGCCCGCATAGAGCTTGGTGACAATGACGTCATTGTCGCTGCCGAACGCACCGCCAATGCCCAAATTCCGACCGGCGACGGCAGCTTCACCGTCGAATTGTCGCAAGCCTTCCCCACCGACCTGAAGGTATACTTCACCGTGCTCCAGAAT
>JBILBP010000059.1:0-10528 GCA_044353645.1 Planctomycetota bacterium
GGAGGCGACGTCGGTGAGGGTGGTGGATTCGAAGAGCGTGACCTGCGTGGCCCCGGCGCATGCCGCCGGCCCGGTGAAGGTTGAGCTGACGGTAACCGGCGTCACGGCGACCGCGACGGGCGACTACACCTATACAGCGTCGGTGCCAGTGCCGGCGCCGAAGATCACCAACCTGACGCCCACCAGCGGCACGGCCGCCGGTGGCACGACGGTGACGATCACCGGCACCGATCTGAACGGCACGAGCAGCGTGACCTTCGGCGGCACGCCGGCGACCTCGGTGACGGTGGTGAGCGCGGCAAGCGTGACCTGCGTGGCCCCGGCGCATGCCGCCGGCGCAGTGGACGTGGTGCTGACGGCCCCAGGTGGCGCGGCGACCTCGACGGGGGGCTATACCTATAGGGTGGAAGACTCAGCGCCGGCGATCACGACGCAGCCAAGCGACCAATCGGTGACCGTCGGCCAGACCGCAACCTTTACGGTGGTCGCCACCGGTGTGCCGGCGCCAGCATTCCAGTGGTATAAGAACAAAACGGCCATCAGCGGTGCGACATCTGCAAGCTATACCACCCCGATGACAGAGATTGGCGATAACGGCGCGCAGTTCAGTGTCCGTGCGACAAACTCTGTCTCTGTCAAAGGTGTAGATTCAGAGAATGCAACGTTGACGGTTATCGCCGATCGGCTTACTCCGAACTCAAGTGAATCAGCAAAGGGCGGTGGCTGTGGCATCGGTGGGTTGGCGGGTGTCGTTCTGGCAAGCCTGGGACTTGGCATTCGTCGGGGGCGTCAGGCCAGAACTCAAGACCTGTGAGCAATTGCGGCTCGCATGCGCCATCAAGGTGTGGGCTCTTTGCTTCTGGAAACAGCGTCGTCAATGTCGTCAGCCATGCCATGATGGCGTGGTTGACGACGCGCGGCCTGTCCACGGATCTGTGGAGCCTGCGGCCTCAGCGGGTGGTCAAGCCGCCACCGCGCTGGTTCACCCGGGAGGAGCTGCGTCGGTTGCTGGGGGCCGTCGAACAGTGGCATCTTGCCACCTGGAAGCGCGACCTCGGCGGGCATCCCCATGTCCACTTTCGCTTGTGAGGAGATGATCGGCCTAAGGTGCCTGGAAGTTGTATAGGATGAAAAAAGACCAACGAAAAAAGAAAAACCCCGCAGCAATGCGGGGTTTTTGCGTTGGTTGGCCCGTCAGGATTCGAACCTAAACAAAGAGAGCCAAAATCTCTTGTGCTACCGTTACACCACGGGCCAATAAGGCCGGTCATTGCTGACCGGCTGACGCTAACTCAACCTTCAACCCAGACCGTGTCAACCTTGTTCCAGGACACCAGGCCCTCTGGGAACCAGATCGCCAGTTCGCGTTCGGCAGACTCGATCGAGTCGCTGCCGTGAACCAGGTTGTTCGACTTCGACAGGCCGAAATCACCGCGGATCGTGCCGGGGGCGGCAGCGCGCGCGTCGGTGGCGCCGATGAGGGAGCGGGCGACGGCGACGGCCGAGTCGCCTTCGAGGCACAATGCCACCAGCGGGCTGGAGGTGATGAAGCCCAACAAGCTCGGGAAGAACGGACGCTGGGCGTGTTCGGCGTAGTGTTTGGTGGCTTGCTCGGTGCTCGGCAGCACCAGTTTCATGCCGACGATGCGCAAACCTTTACGCTCGAAGCGGGAGGTGATTTCGCCGGCAAGTCCGCGCTGCAGGGCGTCGGGCTTAAGCAGGATAAGGGTGCGTTGAGCAGGCATAGACTGATTCCTCGATCGGGGTGCGGATGCTGCGTTAGAAGTTGCCGATGGCAAGACAGATCCGCAGTGGACAGGGCGGGAGCTGGCGCTACCTTGCCGCCCGCCGCAGCGCAAGCCGAGGCCTCGTAGACTGCGCAAGCAGGGTACGAAGATGGGCGGTAATGTGGGGGTATAGCTCAGTTGGTAGAGCGGTTCGTTCGCAATGAACAGGTCAGGAGTTCGAATCTCCTTACCTCCACCAAATAAAAAACCGGCACCTGTGGTGCCGGTTTTTTATTTGGTTCGCGGGTCACAAGTGCGGCAGACTCAGGTGGCGAGATGTTGCCCGCACGCTGCCGCATCCACACTCCCGCCCATGGTCGCCCCCCGTCAACCGGTCCTCAACGTCAGCGATAAGGAAGATCTTGGCGATGCCAAGCTCCTGCTGGGGACCGCCGCCGGTAATCTGCGCGCGGCCCTGGTTGGCGATGAGCTGAGCGATGCCCTGCTCAATGCCGAGCGCCAGACCGAGCAGGCGCTGTTGGCAATCCGCCGCGTTCGGGAGCATGTGGTCGGCGAAAAAGTGGTCGGTGAAAAAGTGGTCGGTGAAAACGTGGTCGGTGAAAAAGTGGTCGGCGCAGAATGAGCGATTTCGACGATGACTTCGCTGAGGAATTACCGGATGTCTCGGGGCTCACCCCGGTGCGTTCGATGGCTCATCTGCGTTCCGGCAGCGCCCGCGCTCCGGCGCCCGTCCGCGAGCGTCTGCAGCCGCGCGAGGCGTTGCGGCGCTTCTGGGGCTATGATGATTTCCGTCCCTTGCAGGCGGACTGTGTTGACGCCGCGCTGACCCGGCAGGATGTCCTGGTGGTGCTGCCCACCGGTGGCGGCAAAAGCCTGTGCTACCAAGTGCCGGCCGCCTGCGGTGCCGGCCTGGTGCTGGTGGTCTGTCCGCTGATCGCCTTGATGGATGATCAGGTCGCCGCCGCCCGTGAGGCCGGATTGCGCGCCGGAGCGCTGCACACCAACGTCAGCGAGGAGGAGAAACGCCGCGTGCGCAGCGAGCTCGACGAGGATCGGCTGGACCTGCTCTACGTCAGTCCCGAACGCCTGGCGGTGGGCGATCTCCTCGGCCGCCTCGCCAGCCGGATCGCCTTGTTCGCGGTCGATGAAGCCCATTGCGTCTCTCATTGGGGTCATGATTTCCGCCCGGAGTACCGCCTGCTCGGGCAGTGGTTCGCGGCCCATCCGCAGATCCCGCGGATGGCCTTGACGGCTACCGCCACGCCGCAGGTGCAGGATGATATCTGCACCCAGCTGGCCCTGCGCAATCCGCGGCGTCTGGTCGGCCACGTTGATCGCCCGAATCTGGTCTATCGCTGCCTGCAGCGCCATGACCAGATGAAGCAGATCATCGAGGTCGTGCAGCGCCACGCCAACGACGGCGGCATCGTCTACGCGCAGACGCGCAAGGAAGTCGAGCGCATCGCCGAGACCCTGGCCAAGCGCGGGGTGAATGCCGCCGGCTATCATGCCGGTATGGAGCCGCAGCGGCGGGCGCGCATCCAGTCCGACTTCGTCAATGAACGCATCGCGGTGGTCGCGGCGACCATCGCCTTTGGCATGGGCATCGATCGCAGCAATGTGCGCTATGTGGTCCACGCCAACGCCCCGAAGTCGATCGAGCATTACCAGCAGGAGGCCGGTCGTGCCGGTCGCGACGGTGATCCCGCGGAATGCGTTCTGTTGTTCTCGGCCGGCGATCTGGTCACCCATCGCAGCCTGGCGCAGAAGGACGGCGCCATGGCGCCCGAGCGGGCGCGGGTACTCAATCGGCAACTCTCCGAGGTCGGGAGATTCGCCCTCGCGCCGGTTTGTCGCCATCGCTTGTTGACCGAACATTTCGGCCAGCCCTATCCCGATCCGCAGGCGCCACGCGACGGCGCGGACTGCGGTGCCTGCGATGTCTGCCTCGGCGAGACCAAGGAGATCGCCGCCGCCGAGGCCTTATTGACGGCGCAGAAGATCATCAGCGGCGTGTGGCGTCTCGGCGGGCGCTTCGGCTCGGCCTATGTGGCGGCGGTGCTGCGCGGCGATCTCGACAGCAAGCAGATCGAACGTGCGCAGCGTTCTGGCCACGACCGGTTGACGGTGTTCGGCCTGTTGAAAGATGTCAGCGAGCCGACCGTCCGCGCGTGGATCGATCAGCTGGTGGTGCAGGGACACCTCGCCATCGTCGAGGACGGGGATTACGCATTACTCGGGCTGACTGATGCCGGACGCGCGCTATGCAAGGGCGTCGGCACCGTCCGGCTCGGTGAACAGCAGGCGGCGAAACCGCAGCGCAAGACCCGTAGCGGTGGATCGGCAGGCAGCGCTTCGACACCGCTCATGGAGGGGGTCGACAAGGTTATCTTCGACCGTCTGCGGACCTTGCGCCGACTGATGGCCGAGCGTCACCAGGTGGCCCCATACATGATTTTCCATGATGCGACCCTGCATCAGATGGCCGCCACCCAGCCGGCGGATCTAGCCGCGATGCGTACGATCAAAGGCGTCGGTGAATCGAAGTTGGCGCACTACGGGCAAGCCTTCCTCAAGGTCCTCGGGGGCATGGATCCGACGGTGGCGGCTGCCGAATGACGTTACCGTCAGATATGCGTCATGTCGTGATGTAGTGGCGAGCGCGCGCCGCGAGGATGTGCTCGTCTGATCGGCAGCGGTGGGAGCCCGCCGCAGAGTCGTCGGCGTGCGGCGGGTTGCTGTTGCGCTTGGCGGTGTGGCGTACCCTTCGTGCATGATCGTTACCGGACAACAGCCAGCCGTCGGTGGCGGACCGCTCTATACCTTGGTGAAGATCGCTCATGCGCTGGCGTTGGCGCAATCCCGCCAGGTGCCGGCGGTGTTCTGGTGCGCGAGCGAAGATCACGACCTGGGTGAGGCTGGACACGCTGATCTGGTGTTGCGCGATGGCACGTTGCAGCGCTGCGTGGTCGATCTCGGACCCGGTCGTGCGAGCCTGCGCTTCCGCCCCGCGACCTTGTGGTGGACGACGCTGTGGGATGCCTGCGGCAAGTATCTCGGACCCGGTCTGGGCCGTGATTTCCTGGCGGCGCAGGCGCCCCTGGCCGGCGAAGGCATGGGCGGCTGGCTGTGCCGTCTGGTGACGGTGCTCTATCCCGGGGTCGAGGCCATCGAAGGGCATACCTTGCGCTCGCGCTGGGGAGCGACGGTGCAGCAGGCGCTCGATCATTGGCCGGCGACGGAGCTGGCGGCCTTGCGCCAGACCTTGCTCGCGAGCGGTGCGGCGGATGCGTTCGGGGCCTTGGATGCACCGCCGCTGTTCGCCGATGAAGCCGATGGTCGGGTGGCGCTGAGCGTCGATGAAGCCCGACAGCGTCTGGGCCAGGGCGGGCTGGCGGTGCTCAGCCCAGGGGCGGCCCTGCGTCCGATCCTGCAGCAGGCGGCCCTGCCCTGCATGGTCTACGTCGGCGGGCCCGGCGAACTCGCCTATCATCGTTTCATCATGCCCGTGTATGCCGCCCTCGGTGTGTCGCCGCCGGAACTGCTGCCGCGCTGTTCGTTGACCTTGGTGCCGTCGTGGTGCGCGCGGGCCTGCACGGCCCTCGACGGAGCGCCCGAGCACCCCGAGGCCCTGCGCGATCTGCCGCCGGATGATTCCGCCGGCATGCTGACGGTCTTTGATGAATTGTTGCAGCGTCTGCGGCAGAAGCCGGAATTGGCGGGTTCCCTGCAGCGCCTCGAAGGCGAACGCCGGCACCTCGCCCGGCGCTTGTCGCGGCGTCTGTCGCGGAGCCAGGGCCTGCCGGCGGCGGGGACCTTGCGGGCGTATCTGCTGCCGCGGGGTCAGCGCCAGGAACGCAGTCTGAGTTTGTTCCAGGCCCTTTGGGAACACGGCCCGGGCCTGGCTCCGCGCCTGCTCGAGGCGGCTCGGCAATGCGCGCCCGGAGAACACCGCTGCGTGCGGTTGTAAACGCTCAGGTGCGGCTGTGCAGCAACAGCAGGGCGAGCTTGGCGACGCGCTCGGCATGTTGCGATAACGGCCCGGGTAGGCGTTGGTAGAGCACGAAGACCGCGGTTTCGAGAAAGGTCCCGGTCAAAGCCGCAGCCAACACCGCGGCATCGCCTTGGGCGCGGCCCTCGTCCAGAGCACGTTGGGCAAGAGCCTGCACGATGTCCAGCGGGGTGCGTACGTGCAGGGCGCTGGCCATCTCCAGATCGTGTTTGGCTAAGAGTACGAAACGGAACACCAGCGGCTGCTCGTCAAAGAGCTGATATAGCGCGGTGACCGCCGCCTGGACCTGGGCCTCGAAGGTCGGCGCCGTCGCCGGTTGCAGGGCGGTGTCGAGGATCGTGCACACCGTCGCCAGGTGTTCCTCGTACAGTGAACGCACGAGGTCCTCTTTGTTGGTCCAATGGCGATAGACCGCGGCTTCGCTGCAGCCAGCCACACGGGCCAGCTCGCGGATGCCGGTGCCATCGATGCCATGTTCGACAAACAAGCGCAGAGCGGCATCTTTGAGGGGGGCAAGGGCACGGGGCGGGCGCGACATGTCAGCGAAGTCTGGAACCGCTTGCCTGTGTGTCGACTACTTAACCATGGGCCCATGCTCAGTGCGTGGGTTCCGAATGGCAAAGGCCTCCAAAAGCACGAGGCGTGCGGTTTGAGTGTACCTGACAACGCGATCTGGATCGACGTCGTCGATGTCACCAAGGAAGAAGAATCCTTCATCGAGAATCTCCTCGGTTTCGAAATACCCACCCGCGATGAAATGCAGGAGATCGAGGCCTCGAGCCGTCTGTACCGCGAGGGCAACGCCTCGTTCATGACCGCGACCCTGCTGATCAAGACCGAGACCGAGAGCCCTGAATCGACCGCCGTCACCTTCATCCTCACCCCGACGCGGCTGGTGACCTTGCGCTACGCCGAGCCATGGTCGTTCAGAACCTTCAGCCAGCGGGCGGGCAAATCAGGCATCATCACTGCCGCCCAGGCCTTCGTGACCTTGATGGATACCACCGTCGAGCGCTTGGCCGACATGCTCGAGCTGGTCGGCCTGGAACTCGATCACGTATCTCAGCAGGTCTTCCGCAAGGCCCGTGAAATCAACGATATCCAGTTGCAGCGGGCATTGCTGAAGATCGGTACCTGCGGGCACATCCTGGGGAAGGTCCGCGAGTCGCTGATCGACAAGGCGCGGCTCATGACTTTTTCGCAGCAAAGCGCCCAGGATTGGCTGGATGCCGAGAGCCAGTCGCGCATGAAGGCCCTGCTGCACGACGTCGCGACCTTGTCCGACCATGCCACGTTCATGTCAGGCAAGATCAGCTTCCTGCTCGATGCGACCCTGGGTCTGATCAACATCGAGCAGAATCGCATCATCAAGATCTTCTCGATCGCAGCCGTGATCTTCCTTCCGCCGACCCTGGTCGCGAGCATCTACGGAATGAATTTCGACTTCATGCCTGAGCTGCATTGGAAGTGGGGATATCCGATGGCGATGATGATCATGATCGGCTCCGTCGTCACCACCATCTGGGTCTTCCGCCGGCGTCGCTGGCTCTGAAAATGGTGATAGGCGGGTATCTGCGGCGTTGCCGAAGGCCTAGCATGGCGTGTGCCATGCGTCGGCCTTCGGCGCCTTGCATATACCCACCTCTCACCATTTTCAGCAGGTTTGCTCGTCGCCTTTGGCGCCTTGCATATACCCACCTCTCACCATTTTCAGCAGGTTTGCTCGTCGCCTTTGGCGCCTTGCGTTAGTTCACGGCAGACCTTGGGATCTTCTATGCGTTGGTTGATGTGCCTGATCGTGGTTGGCTTTGGCTTTGCTGAGGAGGCTGGCTCGGCTGCGCCGTTGTCGGCAACGACATCGTGGGCGTGGGGTGGGGTGGCTCGGCATGTGGTGATTGCGGTGATCGATGGGCCGCGGTGGAGCGAGACCTGGGGCAAGGTTGGGCAGCCGTACATTCCTCGGCAAGCCACTGAGCTGGCGGCGCTGGGCACGCGTTATACGAACTTTCGCAATAGCGGTTGGACCTATACTAACTGCGGCCATACCGCGATCACCACCGGTTTCTATGAGCACATCGAAAATAGCGGCAATGAGTTGCCGGCGCATGCTTCGCTCTTCCACTATTTCCGGCTCGCCAGTGGCATGCCCGCGGATGCCACCTGGCTGGTGACCGCGAAGGACAAGCTGTACATCCTCGCGGATACTAGCGATGCCGCCTGGCACGGGCGCCTGCAGCCGCGGATCGATTGCGGTGTGCCGGCGGCGGTGCCGCTCGGTGGCTATCGCGACGACCGCGCGACCCTGGTGGCGGCCAAGAAGGTCCTGCTGAGGTTCCGCCCAGCGCTCATGCTCATCAATTTCAAGGAGCCCGATGCCTCTGGTCATGCCAAGAACTGGCAGGGCTACATCCAGGGCATCCGCGATACCGACAGCCATGTCTTCGACCTGTGGCAGACCATCCAGGGCGATCCCGAGCTGCGCGACCGTACCGATTTCTTCATCACCAACGATCACGGTCGGCACCTCGATGGCCACAGCGATGGCTACGTCAGCCATGGCGATGACTGCGAAGGGTGCCGCCACATCTCCCTGTTCGCCGTCGGCCCTGATATCGCCGTCGGCAAAGTCGTCGAAGTGCAGCGCAATCAGGTCGATCTCAGCGTCACCGTCGGTTTTCTCGCGGGCGTGAACTTGCCCGGTTCGAGCGGCCAGATCATGCGTGAGCTGCTGAGACCGTGATGCGACAGGACTACACGGTACGGACTGAGATCACGCCCGGTCAGCGGGTGCTCATCTGGGGATTCGGCCGGCATGGCGGGGGGCCGGCCGCCGCCCGCTTCTGCGCCGCCCAGGGCGCGCAGGTGACGATCCTCGATCTCAAGCCGGCGAGCGCCTTTGGCGCCGCGGGAGCGGCGGCGCTCGCCGCCGGCTGGGGCTGGGCCATCGGCGATGCCACGCATCCGCAATTTCTGGAGGCCGAGCTGATCGTGGCCTCGCCGGCGGTGCCGCCGCGTGCCTGGCCGGCGGTACATCCGCCGCGCTGTTCGCCCGAGGCGCTGTTCTTCGCCGCCCATTCAGGCCCGCGCATTGCGATCACCGGCACCAAGGGCAAAAGCACCACCGCCCATATCCTCGCGACGCTGCTGGGCTGGCAGGTCGCCGGCAACAGCTACGAACCGCTCCTCGACATCCTCGTCCGACACGGGCCGGCGGTGCCGCTCGTCTGCGAATTGTCGAGCTTTCAGCTCTGGTATTTGGCTGCCCAGCGACCGCGCTTCAACGGCGCGGTATTCACCAGCCTGGCTGTCGATCATCTCGATTGGCACCAGGATTTGAACGACTACCAGCGCAGTAAAATTGCGCTCATGGAATGGGCCGACGCCGTCGCCCTGGCCCCGGAGCTGCAAGCTCGGGTTGCTGCCAGCCGACCGCGGGTGGCCCCGGAACTGACGGTGAACTATCGCGACGGGGCCTTTCACGATCTTGAGGGAGTGGTCGCACTGCGCGCTGACCTGCCCTTGCTCGGCGAACATAATGCGCGCAATAGCGCCCTCGCCGTGTCCATGGCCCGCCACATGGGGCTGGCGCGGGCAGCGGTCGCCGGGGGCTTGCGTCGGGTCCATGGCCTGGCTCATCGCCTGGAGTTCGTGCCCGGCAGCTCGGGCCTGCGTTATTGCAACGATTCGATCGCCACCACGCCCGAGGCCGCCATGGCGGCGCTCACCGCCATCGAAGGCCCACTGGTGATCATCCTCGGCGGATCGGACAAAGGCGCCGATTATGCGACCCTGGCGGCGGCCGTGGTCGCCCGCGGCGCCCAGGCGATCCTCATCGGGGCTACCGCCGAGCGTCTGGCAACCTGTCTGCGCGCCGCCGGCAGCCAGCCGGTGATCGCTGGTGAATTGTCGCGGGCCGTGGCCCTCGCCCGCCAGGCAGTGTTGCCCGGGGGCACCGTGCTTTTAAGCCCGGCATGCGCCTCTTTCGACCAATTCCAGGGTTTCGAGGACCGCGGAGCCCGTTTCCGGGACTTTGCCAACTCTGTATAAGGCGCCATTTTGCTTGGGCCTGTCGTCTGCTTGAGGCCACGTCGGCGGAGACTAACCTGACTCGACTGGAGTCCCCAATGGCGCTGCTTGATTCAATGCTCGCGGAGAATTTCCATGCCGCTTATCGGCAGCAGCGCTCGGGTGTGCTCACCGCCGAGGGTGGGACTTTGACCATGCGTTTCTGCTTTCAAGACGGCAGCCCGATCGCCATCGACCTCGGTCATGAAAAAGACCTTCTGCTCGCGAATACCTTGCGTGATTACAACCGGTTGACCGATGAACAGCTGGCTGACGTACTACGTTCCTGGGAAGCCGGTGAGGCCGCCGCCGCCGATCTCATCGTTGCCCGCGGCTATGCCAGCGAAGACGAGATCGGGCGCAGTACGCAAGCTATGGTCGAGGATAGTCTGTGCCGGTTTTTTACCGGCAAGATTACCCGCGTCGAACTCGATGATCATAAGACCATCGATGGTTTTGATTTTGATCGCCGGGCCTTCCGCCTGAAGATCGACGCCACGGTGTTGCTGAGCACCGTCGACCAGCGCGTCGCCGAGATCCGCACCATCCAGCAGGAATTCGGCAACTTCGAGGCGGTCTTCGTGTTCAACGAAGATTCTCCGGGCTCGGGCGCGCTCACCGATTTCGAGAAGCGCATCCTCAATTTCGTCGATGGCACCAAGAGCATCCAGCAGATCGCCGTGCTTTTCCGCGATAGCAATCT
>JBILBP010000060.1:0-10509 GCA_044353645.1 Planctomycetota bacterium
GAGGATGTCGAGGTGCGCGTTGCAGGGCGTAACCTCGCTCCACAGCGACGCGACCCCGATCATCGGCTTGCTGAAATCATCATCGGCGAAGCCGACGGCGCGCAGCATGGCGCGATTCGGCGAGCGTTGCATGCCCCCGGTAGTCATGCGCGAACGGGGATTACGGGTCGAGGCCATGGCCAGCTCCAGTCGAGGGGCGGGCAGGCTAGTCCCCGCGCCCGGACAGGCAACTCCAGGCGCGATCTACCACCTAGCGCATAGCTATTCGCGTTCGCTGACCATGCCGTGGCGCAGGGTGTTCTCGGTCAGCGTGCGCGGCACGGTGAACTGCTGCAGATAATCCGGGCCGCCCGCCTTTGAGCCAATGCCCGAGAGCTTGAAGCCACCGAAAGGCTGACGCTGCACCAGCGCGCCGGTGATGCCGCGATTGAGGTAGAGGTTGCCGACGCGGAACTCCCGCCGGACGCGCGTCAGCACCGCCGGCGAACGCGCGAAGCAGCCCCCGGTCAGCGCGTAGCGGGTGCCATTGGCGATCGCCAGCGCGTGCTCGAGATCGCGGGCGGTGATCACCGCTACCACCGGCCCGAAGAGTTCCTCCTGGGCCAGTGCCGAAGTCGGATCGACGTCGGTGAAGATGTGCGGGGCGACGAAGCTCCCCTGCGCGACCCACGCAGAGGCATCGCCGGCATAGGCGAGATGGTGCGTGCGCCGCAACTCGGCGAGCTGCCCCTCGAGGCGCAGGCGCGCGGCCTCGTCGATCACCGGCCCGAGCCGCTGCCCCGGATGATCAGCGGGCCCCAGGACGAGGGCCTGTACGGCGGCGATGAAGCGGGCGGTGAAGGCCGCGACGCAGGTCTGATCGACAATCACCCGCGAGCAGGCCGAGCACTTCTGCCCCTGATAGCCGAAGGCGCTGGCGACCACGCCGGCGACGGCCTCGTCGAGGTCGGCACTGGCATCGACGATGATGGCGTTCTTGCCGCCCATTTCGGCGATCACCCGCACCACCTGCTCACGCTCGGCCAAGGCCCGCGCCGCCTGCTGGTTGAGGCCGAGGCCGACCGCACGTGAGCCGGTGAAGGCGATCAGCGCCGTCGCCGGATGCTCGACGAGGACCTGCCCGACGACCTCGCCATCGCCGGGCAGGTAGTGCAAGACGCTGGCGGGAATGCCGGCGGCACGCAGATGCCGAAAGAGTTCGGCAGCGATGATCGGGGCCTGTTCAGCAGGCTTGAGGATCACCGGATTGCCGGTGACGAGGGCGGCGACCGCCATGCCGCCGAGAATCGCCAAGGGGAAATTCCACGGCGCGATGACCACCGTCACCCCCCGCGCCTCATAGATGGTGTCGTTGATCTCACCCGCCACGTCGACGCGCACACCCGCCGCCAGACGCTCGGCCTGCCACGCGTAATAGCGGCAGAAATCGATCATCTCGCAGACTTCGCCATCGGCCTCGCGCCAGCTTTTGCCGACCTCGCGCACCAGCAGTGCCGACAACTGCCAACGCTCGCCGGCGAGGCTCTCGGCGGCCGCCCGCAGGCAGCTGATGCGCACCGCCCATGGCGTATCGCGCCACGACGGCAGCGCCGCCGCCGCTACCGCCAGTGCCCGACGGGCATCGGCTGCGTTTGCCGCCGAGGCCCGTCCGACGATACGCGCGCGACAGGACGGATCCTCCGAGACGAGGACCTCGGAACGCTGCAGTTCGACGCCATCGATGACAAGAGGACACCACGCCGGCCCCAGCGCGTCGCGGGCGGCGAGGGCCTCGTGCATCGCTTGGCGGTGCTCCTCACGGCTGAAGTCAGCCGGGGGATGATTGCTGAACGGTGGCCGAACGGCCACCGCCACGGGAGGGACGAGCGGTGCCATGAGCAGCTCCTGTGGGCGACGATGTTCGAGAAATCCAGCGCGCACGAACCCCTGATTGGAGGTGTTCTCCAGCAATCGTCGCACGAGGTAGGCGATGCCCGGCAGCAGCTCGCCCACCGGGCAGTAGACGCGCACGCGTTCGCCGCGATCCACCAGGGCCTGTTGCAGGGCGTCGGCCATGCCGTGCAGCAACTGGAACTCGACCGCCGCCGGCGGAATGCCGAGCTCCTCGCGCAGCGCCAGGGCATGCGCCAGCGAGCGCACATTGTGCCCAGCGATGGCCGGCAGCAGCTCACGATGATGGTGCAGCAGGAAGCGCGTCTGAGCCTCGAAATTGGCGTCGGTCGCAGGCTTGTGACGGAACACCGGCAGTGGCCAATCGCGCTGAGCCGCGATGGCCTGCTCATGGTCCCAATAGGCCCCCTTCACCAAGCGTACGCGCAGCGGCGCCCCGCGCTGACGCACCACCCGCAGCAGCGCCGCGAGATCATCGGCGCACGAGTGTAGGTACGCCTGTACCGCGATGCCCAGGCCGTCCCAGGTGCGGAATTCTTCTTCCAAGGCCACGGCGCTGACGATGCGCAAGGTCGCATCGCGGAACTGATGGTGCTCCATGTCGATGTTGACCACGCCCCCGGCCGCGCGCACCGCGCGCAGGATCGGCCTCAGGCGCGCGCACACGGCAGCGCTGGTGCCCTCGATATCCGCCGGCTCGAAGTGGCTGGTCAGCGCCGAGAGCTTGATGCTGACATTCAGATGCGGTGCCGCTGGCTGGTGGGGCGCCGCTGGCTGGTGGGGCGCCGCTGGCTGGTGCGGTACCGCTGAGGAGCCGGGCCAGGCCGCCACCGTCGTCGCCAGCACCGGAATCAGCCGCAGGTAAGCCTGTTGGTAGGCATCCGCCTCGACCTCGGTGAGCACCGTCTCGCCCAGCCAATCGACGGTAAAGGCCCGCCCGCGTTGGTGCAGCCGACTGATATGCGCCGCGATCAGCTGCGGGTCGCTGCCGAGCATGAAGCGTCCGGCCAGCTCATGGGCCGCCAGTCGTACCGCCGTGGCCACGATTTCCGGCGGCGCCTGCCGGCTCGAGGCCAGCAACCGTCGCGCCAGCCACGGCAAGTGTCCGGCCACCGGCGCGAGATACTCATGCAGCTGCGCCACGATGGCGGTATCGCTGCGGATTCCCGGCAGGGCATCGATGAACAAGAACAGCTGTCGCTGCAGCACCGGATCCGCCATCGTCCAGGCCATGCCACGATCATGCAGCCACGAGCGCGACAAGGGCGTCGGCGCCGCCGCTGCGACGGCAGAAAATAGATCTTGCCCGATGGTCTGGATGCGAGCTTCCATGCAGTCACTGTAGACCAAAGCAGGAATGAATGCTACTACGCGCCGGCTGCTGCCGGAGGTCGTGCTCCACGCATGAGCGCGACGAGGGCCCTCGTCAAGGATCCCGCAACTTGCACTCGCCCGCTCCCCTGGATCCTCGAACAAGCTCATTACCGAGGATGGTTGGCTGAGCGGTCTATAGCATCTGTTTACTAAACAGACGGGCCTGAAAGGGTCCCGGGGGTTCGAATCCCTCACCATCCGCCAGTCCTACGCACCCCCGGCCACAGGCTGAGGGGTGCGTTTTTTAAGGCAGGGGTTGTGCGGCCCGGGGGTGCATGGGACTAGCGCATGGCGAAGGTACTTACCCCACCGCCGGCAGGGACGCAGGCGGGCTCCGGCGGTACGTGGCCACGCAGGGGAAAGGTATCGCCTTTCCCTCTTCGGCCGTCCTCGCGGTTCGAATCCCTCACCATCCGCGATCGCGAGATCGAACGACAGAATCGCGTGGCCAGCATGTTCCCCGGCGAGGGCCGTCTCAAGAGCCTCGGACTGATCTTTGCCAACGGGATTATCAATCGCTAATGGCAGCTTTTGGCTGAAAAAGGTTGGTTGTCAGCGCCTGCCGGATGCGAAGGTACGGCGCATGGACGAAGCCTCCTTCTGGACCCTCATCGAGCGCGTTCGCAACGAGTACCCCGATGATCTCGACGATCAGTGCACCTACCTCGGGCAGGTGCTCGAACGCCTGCCGCCGGCCGAATGCCTGAGTGCCGGCCGCTGGTTTGATCTCGCCATCCAGCGCGCCTACCATTGGCCGCTGTGGGCTGCCGCCTTCATCATCGGCGGCGGCTGCTCCGACGATGCCTTCATGGATTTCCGCGCCGCCCTGATCATGAAGGGCCGCGCGCTCTATGAGGCCGCCTTGCGCGATCCCCAACGCTTGGCGGAACACACCTTTCCCGAAGAGGTGTGGTTCTACGAAGGTTTTCAGTACGTCGTGCACGAAGCCATGGACGCGGCCATGGATGCCGGCGCCACCATCGAGATCCCCGAACATCCGCACGATCCCAGCGGCGAGGAATGGCGTGAGGATGATTTGGCTCGGCTACTGCCCCGGCTGTACGCTAAGCACGCGCTCTGATCAGCCGAGGCCAGCCGCACGGCGCAAGCGGTCATTGATGCCTTCTCCGAGGCCTTCTTCCGGAACCAGCTCGGCGACCAGGGAGGTCGCCGGTGAAGCGTCCAGGCGCCGCAGGCAGGCGAACAGGCGGGTGGCGGCTTCGCTCAGATCGCCACCTGCGCTGAGGACTTCCTGGTGTGCAACATCAGAAGCTTCGCGAAAGGCCAGGACGCCCACCGACGGATCGCTCGGCCATGGCGCCAGCGGTGCACGCAAGGTCAGCGGCTTTCGTGGTGCATAATGGCTGGCGAGCATGCCCGGAGCCTGAGGCGGCAAGTGCCCGGCGCGCTCGCTGCGACCGGCGATGGCCACCGGCTCGCCGAGGATCTCCTCGATGCGTTCGCGGGTCAAACCACCTGGACGCAGGATCAGCGGCGCAGGATCCGTGAGCAGCACCGTGCTTTCGATACCCACTCGACACGGCCCGCCATCAAGGACCTCATCGACCAGATCACCAAGCTGCTCGCGGACGTGTTCGGCGGTGGTCGGACTGATGCGACCGAAGACATTGGCGCTCGGCGCCGCCAGTGGCGTGCCGCAGATGCGCAAGAGCTCTCGCGCCAGCGGATGATCGGGACAGCGGATACCGACGGTGTCCAGGCCGCTGGTGACCACGTCGGGGACCATCGCCTGACGTTTGAGCACCAAGGTCAATGGACCGGGCCAGCACGCGGCGGCCAATTTTTTCGCCCGTGGCGTCGCCTCGGCGATCTGCCAAGCCCAGTCGGGATCGGAGATATGCACGATCAGCGGATCGAAACGCGGCCGACCCTTGGCCGAGAAGATCTTCAACACCGCCGCCGGATTGAGGGCATCCGCGGCCAGGCCATAGACCGTCTCGGTAGGCATGCCGACCAGACCACCGGCGCGGATGGCAGCCACGGCCCTAATCATCGCCTGCGATATCAAAGCATCCGAAACCATAGGCCGCGGATCGTGTCGTCGATTCATCTCATTGCCACTGACTGGCGGCAGAGAACGGCGGACTAAGCCGGAAGCTTCCTGTAGCCAGCATCACCCGCACCTGGGCAGGATGCCCATGCTACGTTCGCAGTAGCACAGGTATCGTGTCGACGGCTTGACCGGGGGCCAGCGACCAGCGACCAGGGACCAGCGACCAGCGACCAGGGGCCAGGGACCAGGGACCAGGGACCAGGGGCCAGCGACCAGGGACCAGCACAAAGCTGGCAACCAATCTCTCCCCCTGTTAAAGCTTAGAGCGACGAATGGACGCGCTTCAGGGCCTTGAGCATGTAGCACGTGGTCAAATGCGGGAAGCCTTCGCCCCAGCGCTCGGCATCGGCGTTGACCCAGAACACGCCCTTGCCGCCTTCGCCCGGGATGGCCTTGCTGCTGATGGTCCTGAAGAGGTCCGCACGCCAGTCGACCTGGTTGCCATTAGCGAGGGTGAAGGCTTGCGCATCGAGCAGATCGAAGGTTTTGGCCATCATTCCATAGTAGTAGAACAGGCCCTGCTTCTCGCGGAGCTTGCCGTTCTTGTCCGGGCCCACGGGCATGCCGGGGTTGGCGTCGAACTGATAATTCTGCTTGGCCCACAGCAGGGCCGCATGCACGCGCGGATCGTCCTTGGCCACATCCAAGGTCAGGTACGAGCTGATCAAGGCGTAGGTCATCGAGCCATAGCTCACCATCTTGGCCGCTTCCTGGGGCGTGCCCTGATCGGGATTCCAGCTGCCGCCGGCCTTGCTCTCGTCGGGGGCGTACACCGCTCCACCATCGTTGTTGACCCACGGAGCCTTGTTCACGCTCGAGAGGTTCTGGCATTTCTCGAGGAATTTGAGCGCCTCTTGCAGACGCGCGTCGCTGGCCGGGACTCCCGAACCCTTCAAGGCTTCGATGGCGAAGGCCGTATTCGAAAGGTCCTCGTGACCGGCACCCTTCGAGCCGTAGCCGATGCCGCCCTGCGCGGGGCTGTTGGCGTCGGTGTTCTGGATACCGAAGAGGAAATTCTGAGCCGCTTGCCGAGTTGCCGCGTCGCCGGTCTTGGTCACCGCGAAGACCTTGAGAGCGAGGGCGGTGGTGTAGTTGGGCGTACCTTCGAGCTCATAAAAACCGCCGTCCTTCTGCTTGAAGGTCGCCTGGAATTCCAAGGCCTTGGCGATCACCGGATCGGTGACCGGCAGCGCCAGCGGCGCGCTGGCGAGGGCCTCAGTGGCCAGCTGGGTGATGCCCAGGGGGAATTTCTTACCGGGTACGAAAGCGCCATTGGGCTGGGCCTGCGCCACCAGCCACGCCTGGCCCTTGGTGATCAGGGCCTCGACCTCGGCTTTTGTAGGCAGAGTCGGCAGAGTCGGCAGCGTCGGGACGTCGGCGGCCAGGAGTGCACTACCGGCAAGCAGCGAGAGGGTCAGAGTTCTGAACATGTTGGGATTCCTCGAAGGTGGTTAGACGGAGCGCAGAACAATGCAAGCTGTCATCAATAGCGGGCGGTGAGGCGTAGCACTCCCGACAGTCCGGCACCGTCGATGCCGCTGCCGACTTCGCGATAGGTGTGGTTGAGCAGGTTCTCGACGGCGCCATCGATGCGCACGTTACGTCCTGCCTTCCAGCCAGCCTTGAGATCGAGCACGGCGAAGCCCGGCATCGAACCAGGATCGCCATCCAGCGCTTGGAAGGTGGTGTGACGAGTATCTGTAGCATCGCCGGGATTGACCTCTTTATAGGCCATGGACCAGCGCGTCTGGAAAGTGAGGTACCACACCGGCGCCGGTTCCCAGGTGACGCCGCCCATGCCGAAGACACGATTGGCGCGCGAGATGTGCACCGTTTCGACCTGACCTTGGGCATTCTCCTGATCGGCCTCGCCGGTGGTGGCATTGACGACGTTGAACACCGCCAGGCGTTGATCCTGCGGCAACCGTTCGGACATCACCCCCCAATCATGCGCCAGCTCGAATCCCGCCAGATGAGCACGGTTGGCATTGTTCGTCCGCGCCTGATCGGCGGCGGTGATCTGCCCATCACCATTGACGTCGATGTAGGTGACCTGGATGAGGTCCTGCAGCTGCGTATAGAAGAAAGTCAACGCCGCTGAATCGCGCTCCTCGGCATACTTTGCGCCGATCTCGTAGGTCAGGCTCTTCTCGGGATCGAGGTCGCCCTTGCCCTGGACCTGAATGTTGCTCGAGGCCTTGCTCTGGATGCCGGCGATGTTCGAGAGGTTGGGAGCCCGGAAGCCCTGACTGAGGCCGGTGAAAATCGTCGCCGGATCGACTGGATGCCAGCCGAGGCGGACATTGCCGGTCAAGGCCTGGGCATGGTCCTCGATGGTGGTGTTGCCGACGGTGGCAAAACCGGCGCGATCGGCGGTGACATCGGTGCTCCAGGCATAGCGGCTCCACCGCCCGCCGACGAGCACATCCCAGTGATCGCTGAGGGTCCACAGATCCTGGAGGAAGATGCCGCTGCCGGTGTAGCGGCTGTCATCCGGAACGGTGGTGAAACCGGCGCTACTGTTGGCGGCATCGAAGATCGCCGAGCCGGGATTGGTATTGCCAGCCGGCGAACGGTACTGCTGAATGCTGTTGGAGGTGCGATCCTGATAGAGGGTCCCGCCATACGTCAAAGCATGGCGATCGCCAACGACGCTGGTGAGCTGGAGATCGAAACCGACGGTGGCGATGCTATCGACCCATTCGCGACGGCGATAGCGCTGGGAGGCGGTACCGACGTTCTGGATGTCCTCCTGGATCTGGGCCTCGCTGTGACGGTGCCACCACAGCGTCGACTGCACCCGGGGCACGCCAGCACTGCCAGCGAAGATGTGCCGGGCATGGCCGTAGTCGAAGGTCTGCGGATCGTAGGAGCGGCTGATGCGCGCGGTGTTGCCGCTGTTCTCAAAATAGCCGTCCGCACGCGGGGCATCGCTTTGCCTGGTGCGCCCGGCGGAGACCTCGAAACGGTTGCGGGTAAGCCCGGTATAGGCGACTCGGCCAGCGAAATCATGCTGATCATAACCGGAGTTGGGGATGGTGCGCTGACCCTGGGCGGAGCCGAAGAGATGGTCGCCCGCATCCTTGCCGCCGCGCCGGTCACGGGCCCAAGTCTGTCCGCCATCGACGCTGTAGGCGAAACCTCGGCTGCGGCCGTCGACCCCGACCTGCACCTGTTCACCATCGGCCGTATGCTCGCGTACCGATAGCCACGGCGAAGCCGGGGTCGTCACCCCTCGGCCGGCCTTCGCCTGAACGAAATCAACCATGCCGGTCAAGCCATCCGAACCCTGGACGCTGCCCGAACTGCCGAGCAGGACGTCGGCTGATTCGACGGCGGTATCGGGGATCATCGCCGCGTACTGATTCGGTCCGCCACGATTCATGGCGTGGTTCAAACGCACCCCGTCGAAGAGCAGCAGGGTCTGTTCGCCGGTTAGACCGCGCAGATACGGACTCGACTGGTTGCCGGCGGTCTTCTGCACCGACACGCCTGGGGTATGATCGAGGGCTTCGACCGGAGACTTGGCATTGGCGCGATCAAGCGCCTCGCGATCGGTGCGATAGTAGGCGTATGGTTGCTCGAGCGGAGGCGTATCGAGTCGCGAGGCGCTGACCGTCACCGGCGAGACCTCGGCCTCCGTCGCCGGCAAGAGCGGCAAGAGCGGCAAGACCGGGATCTCTTCGGCAACAATGAGCGACAGATCGCTGACGACCAGCAGCAAGCTCGATACCAGGCGACGGCGAGAGTATGGCATATAGTCGGATGATCCGCCGGCGACGGCAATTCCAGCAGGCCATTCAGCGCAAGCGCTCGTCAGTCGCTGCCATCCCTGTTCAGCACGTGAACAGCCACTGGACCTATCGCCGGGACAGTTTTCCGGCGGCGAAGGCCAGCTGCAGTTCCTTGGTACCGACCGGTTCAGCGAAGGCGATGGTGATCGCGCGGTTGCCCTGCGGGCCGCGCAGACCCTGGACAATGCCCTGACCGAATACCGCATGGATCACGGCTTCACCAGGTACATAGGGATCGCCAGCGAGGACCGCCGCCGCGACCGGTGCTTCCTTGGTCGGTCGGCGACGGATCCGGCCGAGGCTGTCCTCGATGAAGTCATCATCATCGGGGAAGTCTTCGCCGGCGTCATCGCCACCTTCCTGGGCCTTCTTGAGCTGTGCTCCGGTGGTGAACTGGCCTGCGAGTCTGCCTTTTGCCGCGTCGACGGCCTTCTGCAATTTTGGGTTGAGAAAGCCGGTCGGCTCGGGCAAGGCCCGGCGGCCGGTGGCGTCCTTGGATTCGAAGCAGTCGCTGGGGATCTCGCCCAGGAACTGGCTCGGCTCGTTGCGGAAGGTCTGTCCGTACATCATCCGGCAGCGCGCGCGCGAGAGGTACAACTCGGTCATCGCGCGCGTGATACCGACGTACATCAGTCGACGTTCCTCTTCAAGGTCCTCGACCACGCCCATGCGCCGCAGCGGAAAGACCCCGTCTTCGCAGCCAGTGATGAAGACCACCGGGAACTCCAGGCCCTTCGAGCCATGGATGGTCATCAAGGTGGCGCGGTCGGCGTGTTCGCCGAGCTCTTCGCGCGACTCGCCGCCGGTGTTGAGCGAGACCAGATCGAGGAAGCCTTCGATGCCGCCCTCGGGATAGGTCTCGTGGTATTGCTCGGCGGCGGTGATCACCTCGCGCATGTTGGCGATGCGATCCTGGGCCTCGGCGGCTTCTTCGCTCTTGCGGTAGTGATCTTCGACGCCGGTGAGTTCGATGGCGCCGCGCACGCAGGCCGCCGGATTGCCCTTCGGCAGGCGACGGATCGAGCGCCACACGCGCGCCAATTCGCGCAGCGGCGGACCATTGCGGCCGACCGCCACGCGTTCAAGGAGATCGTCCGAGGTCAGGACATCGCCGGCGGTTACCAAGGCATCGTCGGCGAGCGTGAACAAGGCGTCCAAGGTCTTTTCGCCAACGCCGCGCTTGGGCACGTTGGCGATGCGCGTGAGCGCCATGCGATCGGCAGCATTGACCTGTAGCTTGAGGTAGGCGAGGACGTGCTTGACCTCTTCGCGATCATAGAAGCGCTGGCCGCCGATGATGCGATACGGGATACCGCGTCGGCGTAGGCCGTCCTCGAGGATGCGCGACTGGGCGTTGGTACGATAGAACACCGCGCA
>JBILBP010000352.1:0-3095 GCA_044353645.1 Planctomycetota bacterium
TTAAGTACGACCTCGGTGGCGCGTAGGATGCCGCGAAGTCGCAGGAAGACGTCGGTGAAAAGCAGCGCTTGGGGATCATCGACGATCATGGCGCCCTCCACGCGGTCAGGCGGTCCCAGTGGAACAGAGCGACGCCGGTCGGCTGCTCGTGGCGGGCCCGCATGCGCGCGAGCAGGCGGTCGAGTCGTCCGCCATCGACTAGGCCATGGGCGGCAAGTCCGTCGCGTGCTCCGTCGAGGATGCGGATGGAGTTGCTCAGCCAGGCCCGGTACGAGGCTGGTTCACGTGCGGTGTGGATCTCGGGCGAGGCATGCACCTGGATCGTCCCGATCTCGGCGGTGTCGAACAGCGTGAACAATTTGCGACCGATATAGGGGTCGCCACCCAGGCGGCGTTGCAGATCGCAGAACCCTTCGAGGATCTCCCGATGATCGTCGAAGGCCGGATAGTATAGCACATGATGCAGATCGTTCTCTTGCACGACGATCCTCCCGCCGGGACGGGTGACGCGGATCATCTCGCGGGCGACCGCGGCGGCATCGCGGACATGCTCAAGGTGGTATCGGCAGAACGTGACATCGAACAGCGCATCAGGCAGACCGTTGGCCATCACGTCGGTCTGCATGATGCTTACGTTTAACAGGTCGGCATTATGGCGGCGAGCCTCGGAAACATAGTTCGCGGCTCGCTCCAGGCCGGTGATCCGGATCGATGGGAAACGCCGTCCGATTTCGGCTTCAACGGTGCCCGGGCCGCAACCGAAGTCGACGACCCGCTCGTCGCCGGCCAGTGCGAGGTAATCGACAAACGAGCGGTTCGTGATCGTGCTCAGATCCTCGAGACGCGCCTGCTCGGTGAGCGACGTGCCGTGCACGTAAGCGGAATCGCTACTCATGAGCCACACTCCGCCATCTCGAGTACGATATCGGGCGCGGCGGCGGCGGCACGACTGTGCCGCGAGGTGGTGATCATCGTCGCGACGTGAGTGACCAGGGCGACGTCGACCTCGGTGACGCGCGCGATTTCGGCATGGTCGAGGCCGCGGTCAAGACCAAGCAGGATGCGATCGAGGAATTCGTACGACACGCCCATGATCTCCTCATCCGGAACATCGGGGAGGATGTCACCGGTCGGAGTCTTGGTCCGCACCGCCTCCGGTACCCCCAGCCACGCTGCGAGTTCGAAGACCCGTTGCTTGTAGAGCGGCAGTATCACCTCGACGTCGACCGCACCGTCGCCGTACTTGGTGAATGAGCCGGTCAGGTACTCCGAGCGGTTGGTCGTGCCCAGAACGGTGAGCTTATGCTGTTCCGCATACCCATAGATCACCACCATGCGGGACCTGATCTTCAGGTTCCACAACGAGCGGATACGGTTGAGCTCCGGATCGGCGTTTTGACGGTAGCCGCGAAGGAAGCCGTTGCCGGTTCCACGGCCCAGCAGGTCACGCTTGCGGCGCATGATCTCCATGGTCCGTTTGCCGCGCGGCAGCGCGTACAGCTCGGGGAAGAGATCATACGCGCCGAGTGCTTGCAGGATCGGTGTCATATCCTTGTGCAGTCGGCGGATGCCAAGCCAATCAGCTACCGCTTGACCATCGCGCATCATGTCGTCGCCGCTGTCGCAGTCGGGAAGAAGGCAAGCATGGACCTGATCGGCGCCAAGCGCGCGTACCGCGAGCGCGGCGACTACGGCAGAGTCGATGCCGCCGCTCAGGCCGAGGACGGCACCGCTTCCGCCGTGGTCTTCGACCGCTCTTTTGATGAATTCTTCGAGGCCGGCCACAATCGAAGTCCAGTCGGGGATGGGTGTGAATGCGAGCATCATGTACCTCTGAGGGCGTGGGCGTCGAATTGCGGTGCGAAGCGTTCTATGACTCGCGACCGATTGATTTTGAGACTGGAAGTGAGTAGTCCGTTGTCGACTGAGAACGGCTTATGCGTGACGACGTAGGCCACGACCTGCGCGTAGTCGGGCAATGTGCGGTTGGCGGCGGCGATCGTGTCGGCGACATCGTCAATTGACGACGTCGCGCTGGCGACCACGACCGCATGCACGGCGTTATCACGGTCGAAGGCGCAGGCCTGCACGATCGCTCCCTGGTTGCGCAGGCAGGTTTCGATTTCGAAAGGATGGGCTTTCTTGCCATTGGCGAACACGAGGAGCTCGCTGACGCGACCGGTCAAGAACAGGAAGCCCTCGGCATCGAAACGGCCTGCGTCACCGGTGTGGATGAAGCCGTCGGCGCGGAACACCGCACGGCTCACGGATTCAGGTGCGTCGAGGTAGCGATCGGCCCAGCAATACTCGCCGCGAACCAGCACCTCGCCCTCGGGTGAGATCATGACCTCCTTGTGCGGGAATGGTTGACCGACACTGCCGATGCGCCACCGCCCCGGGCGATTAAGCGCGATGAGGCCGGTTTCAGTGGTGCCGTAGCCCTCGTATACCGGCATGCTGATGGCGGCGAAGAAGTCGAGAACCTCGCGCCGCATCGGCGCTGAGCCGGTGACCATGAGACGCATCGCACCGCCCAGAAAGCGAGCGACCGCGGCGGCACCTGAACTTTTGAAGGTGGCATACACGCCATCGAAAAAAAGCGGAACGGCGACCAGGAGGGTCGGGCGATGCCGACGTAGGCCGGCAACGAGATCGACGGGCTGGACCAGCACGGTGTCGAAGCCATGGAGGATCGCGGCGTAGACGTATGAGCGCTGCCCGAAGTGTGAAAGCGGCATGAAGATGATGGATTTGTCGTCGGCGCACAGCCCGAACATATCGCCAATGCTGTCGAGGAAGTCAGCGACCGATTTCGCGCGCAGCGCGATCGCCTTGGGCATGCCGGTCGTACCCGAGGTGAATTGGATCGTGAAGACGTCTTCTGGCTTCCATACGGCAGCCACGCAGTCGTCTCCGGGCAGCTCGGCCACCGTTGGACGCGGTCGGGACGTGATCGTGCCATCTGCGTTTGCGACATGGATGCCGGTCGCATCGAAGAGGATATGCAGGCGAAAGCGGCAGAAAGCCTCGTCGAGATCGAATCCCCGGAGATCATTATGGAACGGTACGCTAACCGCGCCCACGGCGATGCAGGC
>JBILBP010000061.1:0-10470 GCA_044353645.1 Planctomycetota bacterium
CCTCCCTCCGAGGTCCCGGAGGCGCCGCCGATCCATCCGTCGATCCTGGCGACGGTGGCCGTCCTCGGGCCCAGCGGGGCGCTCGCGCGCGAGCTGCCCAACTACGAAAGTCGCCCGCAGCAATTCGACAATAAGTAGACGGTTTGTGCACCTTTTTACGGCGACAATAAGTATGCAGCCGTCATGGTCCAGGCTCGCGAACACGTCTTACCGAGTGGTGCCCGGGGAACATATTACGTGTTGTCTCGATGTACTCGGCGTGAGTTTCTGTGGGGTGGTGGCAAGAACGAGTGTCGTCGTGCCTGGACTGCGGGGCTGTTGGCGGATCTGCTTGAGGGCTTTGCGATTGACCTGCATGCCTACGCAATGAGGTCGAATCATGTCCATCTGGTGCTGCGCCCGCGTCCCGACCTGGCGGCGCGGTGGTCGACGCAGCAAGTTGCCCGACGCGGTTTGTTGCAGATCCCGGTTCGTTGTGGTGCTGGCCTGGAGTTGTTGCCCGTGACGCGTTCGCTGATCGATCGCCACGCGGACAGCGCGCCATGGGTAGCAGAGCGCCGTGTCCGTCTATCGTCACTCACGTGATTCATGAAGTTGTTTAAACAGCGGCTGGCCCGTCGTTCAAACGCCGTGGATGGTGTAAGCGGTCACTTCTGGGAATCCTGCTTTCTCAGTGTCCCTTTGTTGGACAATGGCGCGGTGTTCGGTTGCATGGCATACGTGGATCGCAACCCGATGCGTGCCCGGATGGTCACGAATCCTGCAGATGCGCTCTTCACCAGCATTGCCCACCGACTTTGCGCAGTTGGTAGCGGACGCGCAGCAAGTTTCTTCCAAGAGGACGATGGAGGACGATGGAGGACGATGGTCGCTTGGGCGCGCGTCTCACTCAATGCATTTGCCGAAGAGCAGCGTCTCTCCTCAGCGCGTGAAGACTTGTCCCCCGTCGACCACCAGCACCTGTCCGGTGACGCAGCGTGCGGCGTTGCTGGCGAGGAATACTGCGGCATTGGCGATGTCATCGGGTTTGATGTCGCGGTTCAGGGCAGTCAGGCCGATGTAGTGCGGGATGACCTGCTCGGGAGCGATGCCCTTCTTCTTGGCAGCGGCGGCAATGTATTCCTTGTTCCAGATCTTCGAGCCTTCGAAGACATTACCGGGGGCGATGCAGTTGACGCGGATGGCGTCGCCACCGAGTTCCAGGGCCCAGCCACGGGCCATGTGCAGCTCACCGGATTTGGTGGCATTGTAGGCGGTGTTGGCCTTGCTCGGTTCAAGGCCGCTCTTCGACGACAGCAGCACCATCGAGCCGCCATGGCCCTGGGCCTTCATGATTCGCGCGGCTTCGCGCCCGAACAGGAAGTAGCCGGTGAGGTTGATGCGCAGGCTCAGCTCCCACTTGTCGAGCGGGAAATCTTCCAGCGCATACGCTGGTGCCACGCCGGCGCAGCAGGCGATGCAGTCGACGCGGCCCCAGCGCGCCAGGGCGGCGTCGAAGCCGGCGGCGACCGAGGCTTCGTTGGTGACATCGATGGTCGCGGTGTGGACCCGCGCCGGATCGGCGAAGCGCGCCGCCACCGTCTGCAGGCCGGCGGCATCGACATCGGTAAACAGCACGCAGGCGCCGGCGCGATAGAGACCGGTGGCGACGCCCAGCCCGAGACCCGAGGCCGCTCCGGAAACGATCGCGACCTGGCCGGCGAGGACACCCTCGGCAGGGGGCGCGGCGCTGATCGCGAGCAGCAGCTCGCCGACGCGCACCACGCCACTGAGCGGGACGGTGAGCGCGCTGGCCTCGGCGACCGTCTGGGTCGCAACACCCCCGTTGACGAGCTGTGCGAAGCTCCCCGGTTGCAGACGTTGAATGGCGGCGAGTGTAGGGCGGAGGCTCATAGCTCAATGCGTATACATGCCTGTCCGTCGCTCAACGGGTAGCTCATCTCAGCCTCAGCTGTCGATCGCCTGTGATGCGCCACGGTCGCGCTGGATGCGCGCCGAATACGGCGCACGATGCTGCCCATGCGCTGGTGTCTTACGTGCGGATCAATGACCCTCATGCTGTTGGTCGGTTGCGTGGCGCCGCCTCCGATCGCGCGCGGGGCCGCCGCCGGCATTGCCGACAATGTGCAGCGTGCGCACAGCCTGGACTGGGGCGATCCGGTTGAGGTCCTGCCACCGTCGGCGCCGGATGCGCAGGGACACTGCTGGTGGCAGCTGCGCTATGCGGGGACACCCCCGCGGCTGATCCTGGTCGATGCCGAAACCGGCTGGGGGCGCTTGCCGTCGGCGGATTATGTGCCGCGTGGGCAGGTGCACATGCCGCCGTCGCCGCTGCCGGCGCGCGCGCCGATGCTGCAGGATGGCAGCTTTATTTATTGCCTGAAACCACCCGCCGAGCTCGGCGATGGCGGGGTTGCGGAATTGGAGCGTGAGGCGGCGCGGCTCAATGCCTTGGCCGCGACCACCAATCTCTATCCGCTGTTCAGCGTGCGTACCGATCACGCTGGCAAATCTGCGCTCATCTATGGTTGGCAGGGTGATCGCGGCATGGCCCAAGACGAGCGCCTCGGGCAGTGGATCGCCCTGCGCACGGCCTATGCGCCGACCGCCTATTGGAGCGATCTGCTGCCGCGCTGAAGCTTCGCCCTGCGGAAGTCAGGACAGCCCGCCAGCGACGCGATCAACGACGTCGCTGGCGGGGACGATGTTGGTAAGTCGGGGCGCATGCAGGCCCGAGCGGAAAAACTTAACGTCCGTATTTGGCCAGGGCCTCGATCAGCGCTGATTCCGCAGGCCACGGTTGGCGCCGGGGATCGGTGATGGCGACGATCGAGCGTACGACCTTGAGATCAGACAGTGGCCAGGCGGCAAGTTCACCACGACGGGTCTCTTTGCGTACCGTCGGCTCGGGCAGGATCGCCAGACCGAGGCCGGCGATGACCATCGACTTGATGACTTCCGGGCTGTCGTGCTCGAGGGCTACCTTGAGCTCGACGCCGCGCTCTTTCAGCGCCCGATCGACGAGGCGGCGGGTGACCGTCGTCGACGGCAGGAGGATGAACTCTTCACCGGTATAGCTGCTGATCGAACGGCTGCGGCTCTGATGGTTGATGGGCAGCACCAACACCAGTTCTTCATCCCACAGTTTACGGTATTGCAGGCCGGCCGACTCGAATTCGACGGCACAGACCGCGAGATCGAGCTCGCCATTCGCGACCATCTCGGGGAGGCGTTCGCTGGTGCGGCAAAGCAGACGCAGGTTGACACGTCGATTCGACGCCAGGTAGGGGCGGAGGATCGACGGCAGGCTGTTGACCGCCACCGATTCGCTGGCGCCCAGGCGCACGCGTCCGGCGGTGGTGCCATTGGCGGCGCTGAGATTGGATGACACCCGCGACAGTTCTTCAAGCAGGGGGCCGGCGCGGTTGATCAGCTCTTCGCCCGCCGAGGTCAGGCGCACAGCCCGGCCGATGCGTTCGAAGATTTTCACGCCGAGGGTCTTCTCGAGACCTTGGACCTGTCGCGAGAGCGCTGGCTGCGACAATTCCAGCTCGTGGGCGGCGCGGGTGAAGGAGCCCAGACGGGCGACGGTGAGCGCCGCCAGCAGTTGATCGGTGGCCGGCAGCTGGCCTTTCATTAGGCGCACATTGCGCACTTCCCCGGGAATGCGCTCGCCGACCTTGGCGGCGGGAGTAGGCGGCACTGCGGATGGATCGACGGGAGAGGTGCTCAAATGGGGGCTCAGATGAGGGGGATGCGGCGGCATGCGCTTTTGCGTTTCATTAGCCCCGGGATTGTCCATTATGCCACGGCGCCTTGCGTAGGGGAGAACATGGCTGAACGAAGTGGAAAGTCTAGTCCGGGCAATGCCCAAGGAAAGGTCGTCTTAGGACGGCGTGGGGGGCGCTTCCAGGCGGCTTTCGATCAGCGCGGCGAGGCCCGCGCCCCTGGAAACAAGCCCGGAGCACCCGCGAGCAAGTCCGGCACCGCCAGCAAGAAACCCGGAAAGGACGCCGCCGGTCGCACGGCGAGGACCGACGCTCATCCTGCGCCGCAGGGTGAGCAGCGCGTCGAGCAGGCGCCTGAGCGCACGCCACGCGGCTTCCGTGCGCCGAGCCGCGCCAATGTTACCCATTCTGGTCGCGATGATCGCCGGCGGATCGAGGTCCAGGCGCTTCGTCGGGAAGAGATCCGTCCGGCGGCGGGCGCCGTGAATGCCGTGGCCGGCGATGCGCCAGTCCTCGAAGGCGGCAGCGCCGGCATCGTCTTGACGCAATTGGCGAAGATGCCGCTCGGGGCCACCGCCTATCAATTGGCGCAGGCCCTCGGCGAAGAATCACGCGAAGTCGGCATGGTCCTGCGCCGCCTGGTGGCCAAGGGCCAAGTGCTCGAAAGCAAGGGTCGTTACCAGGTCTCGGGCACCGGCGGCGAGTTCTCGGCGGTGCTCGAAGAAGAGCATGATGACCAGGGTGTCGCGGTGTTGCGCGCACGCCTGCCGGATGGCACGGTCAAGACCGTCAATCCACGCTACACCATTGGCGCCAAGGTCGGCGACGTGGTGCAGGTGATGTTCGGTGAGGATGATCTCGCCCTGGTCACGCGCATGCTGCGCCGCGTTGGTCGCGAAGTCGTGGGCACCATCCAGTTCAAGCCCGACGGCACCTGGCTGGTGTGCGACAATCGTCGCGAAGGTCTGCTCAAGATCCGCGAAAGCTTCCCCGGTTTCGAGGATCAGTACCAGGTCGGAAATCGCTACATCGGCGTCATCGAAGCCGACGGCAGTGGTGATCCCGGGGTCAAGATCCTCCGCGTCCTGGGTAAGGAATCGCCTGAGGTCGCCGACTTCCAGTATGTCTGCCTGGCCCACGATCTGCCGAGTGAATTCCCTCCCGAAGTCAAAGCCCAGGCCGAAGCCTATCCCAAGAAGTGGGTCCTCGGCACGGGCAAGGCGAAGCGCGAGGATCTGCGCGAAAAGCTGGTCTTCACCATCGATCCCGAGACCGCTAAGGATTTCGACGACGCCATTTCGCTGGAATACGACGAGGACGGCCACTGGATCCTCGGCGTGCACATCGCCGACGTCTCGCACTACGTCGTCGAGGGCACGCCCCTCGATGAGGAGGCGGTCGCCCGCGGCACCAGCTGCTATCTCGTCAACCGCGTCATCCCGATGCTCCCGGAAGTGCTGTCCAACGGCCTCTGCAGCCTCGTGCCGCACGAGCCGCGCTATTGTCTGTCGGCGTTCCTGACCATCGATCGCCAGGGCAAGCTGTTGAACACGCGGCTGTCCGAGACGCTCATCAAAAGCCGCCATCGCTTCACCTACGAAGAGGCCATGGATGTCCTCGTCGATCGCGACGTGAAGGGCAAGTGGCCCACCGATGTGCGCACGGTGGTCAAGGAGACCGGCGTCATCGCTCAGATCCTGCGCCGCAATCGCGAGCGCGCCGGGGCCCTCAACCTGTTCTCGGTCGAGCACCGCTTCAAGCTCGACGTCAACGGTGTGCCGATTGAGATCATGGCCGAGGCCAGCGATGCCTCGCATCAACTGATCGAGGAGTGCATGCTGCTCGCCAACAAGGCGGTCGCGGAATGGCTCGAACAGCAGGGTCTGCCCTGCGTCTATCGTCTGCATCAGGAACCTGATGCCGAGAAGATGGCGCAGTTCGCCTCGGTGCTCGAAGTCTACGGCAAGGACTCCTCGCGGATCCAGAACCGTTTCGGCCTGCAGAAGATGCTTGCCGATCTCGCCAAGGAGCCGCCGGCCGCGCGCAAGGTCCTCAACTACCTCTGCCTGCGGGCCTTCAAGAAGGCCGTCTACGGCACGGAGAAGCTCGGGCATTACGCCCTGGCCTTCGCCAGTTACGCACATTTCACCAGTCCCATCCGCCGTTATCCCGACCTGCTCGTGCATCGTTTGGTGAAGCGCGGCCTGGGCTTGGCACGCTACAAGAAGGTCGAGATTCGTGGCGGATATCTCGATGCCTTGGCCAAGCAGGCGAGCTTCCTCGAGCAGCGCGCTGAGCAGGCCGAGCGCGATCTCGATGCCCGCAAGACTGCGCGCTATCTGGCGGCCCGCATCGGGGAAAGCTTCCCGGCGGTGGTGGTCTCGGCCTTCCCCGGCGGGTTGTCGATCCAGCTCCTCGAAACGGGCATGGATGGCATGCTGCCGATGCGCGAGCTGCGCGACGATTACTACAGCTTCGATCCCAAGCGGCTGTGCCTGGTTGGGCGGCGCAGCGCGCGCACCATCGGTTGCGGTAGCGAGTTGGATGTGGTCGTTAATTCGGTCGATATCGAACGTGCGGATGTGGTCTTCGGCCTCGAGGCCAAGGGCTCGTTCGCGCAGGCGATCCGCCCGCCGAAGATCGCTCCCAAGCCGGCGGCACGCGTGGTCAGCGATCACGCGCACCGCGATCAGGAGGTCGACGCGACCCTCGACGAGCGCGACAATGTGCCGTCGGTGGAGACTTCCGCCGAGGCCAAGGCCATCACCCGCCGTACCCAGCGTGGCGCGCCGGTACCAGCCGCGCTTGAAAAATCGCACGCGGTCAAAGTTCCCACATCGCCGGTGCGAACGCCGGTGGCGAAAGCGCCCGCGCCGGTGGTGGTCGAGCCCGAGTCGGAACCCGACGAAGAGCCGGAACTCCTGCGCGCCGATCCGCCCACCGCGGCGGGCCGGCCGGTAACCAAGCGCGTGCTCTCGATCGATCTCTCGATCGATCGCCGGCGCGTGCCGGAGCGTTGGCGCAGTGGTCCAAGCAGCCGCGCTAGTGAGCCGGTCGAGCGCGACTTATGGAGCCTGAGTCCGGGTCGTGCCGGTAAGGCTGGGGCCCCCGCCAAGCCGGGCGCGGGTAAGCACGGCAAGGGCGAAAGAGGCGATAGAGGCGATAGAGGCGATAGAGGCGATAGAGGCGACAAGAAGAAGCACCGCTGGTAATTGCCTGAAATCGCACGGGGGTAAGCGCATCGAATGCACTGCTTTTTCCCCGTGCGGTTACAGTTGCATCAGAAAGCTCTTCAGTCGGGCGCCGTCGTGACGATACTAGTTTAACCATGGCCGACACGCCCCTTACTCCTCCCGCTGCCGCCATGGTACCGATCGCTGCGCTCGGGCAGGGCGACGGCAAGGAGCGCTTCGCCCGGCGCTTCGCCAAACGTCAGGCGCAGCTGCGCGCCGAAGATGACGCCGAGCCCCACGAGCTCCCGGCCTCAATCATCGCCGCCGATCCCACCCAGGCCCTCATCGAAGGCCTCGATCGCCTGCGCGTCACCAATCTCGTACGTCCCGCCGATGCCGAATTCACCACCGCCCTGCGCGCCATGAAGGCCTACCGCAAGGCCACCGACCGGATCGAGCGCGAGAGCTGAGATTGATGTCTGCTGACCACTGCCTGCTGACCACTGTCTGCTGACCACTGTCTCAGCGAACGCGATGCACCCACAAGCCACCGGGACCAACGGCCACCAACCGCGTGCGGACACCAGCGAGATGATCGCGACCGCATGAGGTGATCATCGTCAGGCCATCCGGCTGATGGCCATCGAGGGTCAGGCCGGCGACGCTGCCGCTGCGATCCACGCCGATGAAGACCTGGCCCCGAACTGGATCCCGGGCTGTGCCGATGGCCTCAACATTTCCTGGACCTCGGCCATAGCCCAAGCTGGCGATGGTGAGCGAGATCCGTCCACGCTGCGCCGGCTGGCCGTTTTCGAGATGCCATATCTCGCCATCCCGAGTGAGGGCGAAACCACCTGGCGGACCGCAGGCAATTAATGGTCTGCCAGCTTTGGTGACCTCGACGCTGCCCCCGCCCCCGCCCGCCGTCAGCCAGACCGCGCGGGTGCCGTCAAGGACGATGGCACCGCCCTTCAGGGTTGCTACCAGTCGTCCTTTGGCTGCTGGGCCACGGGCGCCACCGACGATCAGGACCACCTGGGTACCCCCAGATTCGACGGCCAGAATACCGTCGCCGCAGGGGGCGATCCGTGAGGCGGCCGCGAGACCCAAGACACGATTCATGGCTTGTCCCCCGAGTTGACGCAGTGAGCCATCGGAGGTCCGCACCCAGCAGATTCCGCCGGCGAATACCGCCTCGCTGATCGGCACCGGCCCACCATCCCAGGTCGGCACGGGTTCGCTCCAGGTCGCGCCTTGATCATCGCTCACGGCTACGCCGTCATTGCCCCAGGCGACCAGGTGGCCCTCGTCGGCATAAATCCCTTCCCATGGGGTGGTGAAGCGACAGCGCCAGCCGACGGCCAGGAAATCGTTAGCGAAGGGATCTCCCTCGCTCGGGGTTACCTGGGGTGGCGTGTCCAGTTTGGTGCGATTGGAGGGGCGGTGCACTGCTTCGCTGCCGCCAATCGGCAAACTCGGGCCGTTGGTAGTTATGGGGGTTAAGGTCGGTCGGCTGCTGGTCATGCCCGAGCCGACCGGCGCGTCCGTAGGAAGGAGCAATGGTGTGGCCGCGAGCGGGGCGATGGTCACCGGCACGGAATCTCCCGTCGGAGGAGTGGGGACTGGCGCGCGGTCATCCGCCGGCGGCGGAGCGCGGACGGGTGCGACTTTGGCGCCCGTCTCTATCGCCGTCAGCGGCGGCGCTGTAGGGTGTTGCGGAACAGTCACGCTGGCGGCCGGCCCTGGCTCTGACACTGGCTCTGACACCGGCTCTGTCACCGGAGCTGGTATCGGCCTCGGCACCGGCAATGCGGTCTGCGTCGGTTGAACCGAGGTAACGTTGCCAGGGATCAGAGGCGGCAGGGAAGTGGTCACGGTCTGCGGTACGGTCGGAACCAGCGCTACCGGCACTACTGCCGGAGAGCTGGCCATGAACACGATCGCGATCGCGAAAATGACGACGGCTGCCGTCAGCAGACTGGGGAGCAGCCACCGTCGAGAAGGCGATTCTGTCGAGGGTGCCGACGGTAATGACAGGGCCGCCAGACGACCGAGGAATTCCTCAGCCGATGCCGGACGTCGTCGGGGATCCCGATCCAGCAGATCCGCGATCAATCGGGACACTTCGCTAGGAATTTCGGGGCGCAGATCATGAACCAGCGGCAAGGGAGCAGAGGTAATCAGGTGGAAGAGGTGCAGATGGGTATCGGCCTGGAACAACGGCCGGCCGGTGAGGGCTTCGAACAAGGTGACGCCCAGGGCATACAGATCCGAACGCGCATCTCCCGGCCGTCCCTGGATCATTTCCGGAGCAAGGAAACGCGGGGTGCCCACCACCCGGCCAGCCGTCAAATCCTGGCTGATATCCGGGGGTTTTGCTAGGCCGAAATCGGCGACGATCACCCGTTCGCCGGCGGTCAAAAGCAGATTCGCCGGCTTGATGTCGCGATGGACCAGACCCAAGGCATGGATTGCGGCGAGACCTTGAGCTGCGGCCTCGGCCAAGCGCAGCACTTCGGCAAGCGGTAGCCCGGTGGGATATAAGCGCAGCCGGTCGGCGAGACTGCCGCCCTCCACATAGTCCATGGCCAGATACTCGATGCCGTCGACGACTCCGGCATCGTGGATGCCGATCACGTGCGGATGGCGGACTTGGGCGCAGGTCCGGGCTTCGCGAAGGAAGCGCTCACGGCCGATCACATCATCGGCCCCACCCAAGCGGACCTTGATCGCTGCCGGCCGATCGAGCGTTAGGTGCCTGCCGAACCAGACCATTCCCATGCCACCCTGACCGAGAACCCGTTCGAGACGGTGATTGGCGAACACCATTCCCGCGTGGAAAGTGCCTAACCCGCGCACCGGTCCTGCCGCCGTCGTTGAGGGCGGCAGGCCGGCGTGGTAGGGCGTCGTCGGCACGTCGCCGAAGGCCGGATCAGTGGCTGGGCGCTTCAATCGTGCCTGCGTTTTTCCCGTTCTTGCGCCACTTGGCAATGCCATTGATGTCGGTGTCGATGTGCAGCCAGAGGTGACGGGCGACATAGAAATCCGAGCCGTAATCCATCATCCCGCCACGGAGCATGGAATTCTTCTCCTCGAGGATCCCGGGATGAGTCTGCTGGGCGGCGGCCACGTGCTTGACGGCTTCTGGCGCATCCAGCCGGCAGAAGGCGAAGCCAGCCAGATTGAGATGGGCGCAGGCCCTGGCCATGGTCGAGGTGGTGCTGTCATCGAGGACCGCCTGCATCTTTTTGCTGGCTTCGATAAGCCAGGCGGGGTCGCGCTTATAGGCATCCTTCAAGGACCATCCAATATCACCTTGGTCGAACCACGTGCCGAGTCCAACGAATGCCGGCGAGCTCTTGTCGTCGCTCGAGGGGAGTGCGAAATACGGTTGTAGCGAGGTCGCGAAGTAGACGCCCCAGGCATCCTCGGGGGACATGATGGTGAGATTGGTGACCGGCAGCTCTTTGAGGTGCTTCGGTACTTTCTTGCCCTGGGATTCGAACAACGAGCCTTTCTCGAGGCGGGCGCGGAACTGCTCCTTTTCCGCGTTGTAGACGGCCACCGCC
>JBILBP010000353.1:0-3082 GCA_044353645.1 Planctomycetota bacterium
ATATTCCTCCCTACCGTCGGCACGGGTGAAGGCCTGCACCGGCCACTGCGCATAGGGCTTCAACTGCACCACGGTCTCGATCATGCCGATGGGCGCGGGATCGAGAGCGGTCTCAGCACGGCCCATCTTGCCCATCAGCTGCGCGACTTCCGGCACGCTGGCGATAAGTCGGTTTTGGGTGGTGAGCACGCGCAGGGTCTCGCCCACCCCGCTGCTCGCCGGCAGCGAGGGCATGAACAACAGCGAGCCCTCATCGAGCGCGGGCATGAAGCTCGCGCCGATGCCAGGGAAGATCCGCGTCAGGGTATGATCGAAGGCCAAAGTTGAGAGGTCTCCTCCACTGGCGCTGACGGTCGCGCGCAGCGGCCAGCTCAGGCGCTGCCAACCGACGCCCACCAACCAGCCACCGAGGGCGACGAAGAGGATCGCCGTCGTGAAGGCCAGACGATGGCGCTGGATGCGGGTATAGGCCCAGTCGTAGACGATGTGGATGCCGCGGCTGACGGGATTCTCTTCATACGATACGAGGCGCTCGCGACCCAGCCGCCACACCACCAGCGCCGTCAGCAGGCCCGCCAGCGGGGCAATGATCCATCCCGGGATGGTCAGCGACCAGCGTTGATGATCGAAGCCGAGGGTCAGGCCGTCGGTGATGAACCACGCGCACATTCCACCGCCGCTGAGCAGCGCCAGGGCCAGCATCAACGGCTTGCGCGCCTGCCACGGCGGAAGCAACAGGCGGCACAGCAAGGGTACCAGCAGCATGCCGAAGAGCACCGCGCCGGCGATGGCGAGGGTCTTGGTGATGGCCAAGGGAATGAACAGGCGCCCAGCCTGATCGGTGAGAACGAAGATCGGCAGGAAGCCGATGATGGTCGTGGCCGCCGCCGTGAACAACGCGCGCGAGACTTCCTGGGCGCCGGCGACCACCGCCTGGGTCACTTCCGGATCGAAGGGATTGCGCGGCGGCGGCAGGCCGGCGGCGGCGCGCCGTTGCTGCAGTTCGACGAGGTGCTGAGTGATGTTCTCGGTCATCACGATGCCGAAATCGACCATCACCCCGATGGCGATGGCGATGCCGGCCAGCGACATGAGGTTGGCGCTGACACCCAGCACCTGCATCACCAGGAAGGTCGTCAGCACGCCCAGGGGCAGGCTCATGGCCACCACCAGGCTGGCCCGTGCGTGCAGCAGGAAGAGCACCATCACCAGAACGGTGACGATCAGCTCCTCGACCAGGGTGTGGGCCAAGGTGGCATTGGTCTCCATGATCAGCTGCGAGCGATCATAGAACGGCACCGCGCTCAGCTGCTTGGCGGCAAGCGCCGGGGCCAGGCTCAGCAGGCGCTCCTTGACGCGTTCGATGACCGCCTTGGGATCCTCGCCGACGCGCATGGCGATGATCGCACCGACCTGCTCCTGATCAGCATCGGCGAGGATGCCCTGGCGCACGGCGCCGCCGAGGTGCACGTACGCGATGTCCTTGAGCTGCACCCCGGCGCTGCGCTCGCGGTTGCCGCGGATGACGATGTCCTCGACGTCCTTGAGATTGCGCACGAAGCCGAGGCCGCGAATCATGGTCTCGACACCACTGTGCTCGACGCTCATGGCCCCGACATCGCGACCGGCCTTCTGCACCGCCATCATCAGCATGTCGATGGTCAGGCCCTGCTCTTCCAAGCGCGTGGGATCGATGTCGATCTGGTATTCGCGGACCACGCCCCCGACCGGCGCGACCTCAGCCACGCCGGGCACGCCTTGCAACGCCGGCACCACCACCTGATCGAGGAGGTAACGTTTGGCCTCGGTATCGCCCGGCCCTTGCAGGGTGAAGGAGAAGACCTGGCCCATGGCCGTGGCATCCGGCCCCAGGCGGGCCTGCACGCCGCTGGGCATCAGCGCCTGCAGCTGGGCCAGGCGTTCGAGTGTACGCGTCCGGCAATCGTAGAGGTTCCGCCGCTCATCGAAGATCAGGTAGACGTAGCTGGCGCCGTAAAGCGACATGCCGCGCACCGTGGTGACCCCAGGCAAGCCCTGCAGCTCACGCGCCAGACGGCTGGTGATCTGCAGATCGACGTCTTCCGGACTCTGTCCCGGCCAGGCCGCCCAGACGATCACCTGGTTGTCGGAAAGATCGGGGATGGCATCGACGGGTATGTGCCGCCAGGCCCATACCCCGGCCAGCGCCAAGCCCAGGGCCAGGAGCAGCGTGAGCAGCGGATTGCGGATGGCGGCGGAGATCATGTCGCCTCAGTGCTGATGCGCGGCCGGGGCGCCAGCGGGACCTGTGCCAGTACCAGCGGAACCAGCGCCAGCAGGACCACTGTCAACAGGACCACTGCCAGTAGAACCACTGCCAGCAGCGCCGAGCGGAAAGAGTAGCGACGGAGTACCCGCGAGCTGCGCCTGGCTGTCGATGAGGAAGGCCCCCTGGGTGGCGACCTGATCGCCGACCGCGAGCCCCGCCCGCACCACCCAGGCATCGTTGCCGTGCTCGTCTTCAAGACGCTGGCCGAGCGCGAGCGGCGCAATCGCGAAATGCTGATGGCCGTCGGGATCGGTAGCGGTGAGCTTCCAGGCGATAGAACGGACCCCGGTCGAGAGCACGGCGCTGGCGGGGATGATCGGCAGCCGCGGCGGGTGCTCAGGATCATCCGCCAGGCTCTGCCCCGAGGCGTCGGCAGCCCCGAGCACGGCGCGGATGCGGGCGTTGACGAGGCTCCCGGGAAGCAGCCGATGAGCGCTGTCGGTGAGATGCAGATGCACTTCACGGGCGCGGATCTCGGGATTGATCTCGGGCGCCACCCAGCTGATCTCGGCGCGGACGTCAGGCAATTCGCCGCGATCATCACTGGCTAGATCGACGTGTTGGCCTTCGCGCAGGAGGTGCGCCTGGGGCTCGGGGACATGGATCACGACCATGTAGGCTTGGGGGTCGACCAGGCGCAGCAGCGACTCATCGGCGCGGATCTCGGCACCTACCGCGACCATGTCCCTGCCCTCGCCGCCCTCGGCGGCCAGCACCCGGCCGGCGAACGGGCTGCTGATGGTAACGATGTCACTGGGCGCCTGACCCTGGCTG
>JBILBP010000062.1:0-10450 GCA_044353645.1 Planctomycetota bacterium
CCGCAGATCCCAGATCCCAGATCCCAGACCCCAGACCCCACACCCCACACCGCAGGTCACCCCAAACCACCCTCGTAATCCGAAATGAACTAAAGCCGAGGACAATAAAACGGCGAGAGTCGTGCATATGCAAGGCGCCGGAGGCCGACGCTTAGCAGCGCTAAGCTAGGACTCCGGCAACGCCGCAGATGCGCGGCTATCGCCGTTTTATTCGTTGAGGGGTTGGGAGGTTTGGGGGTAGCTGCCGAGGACCTCGCAGCTTGAAGTATGGCGCGCCAGTTCCTCGATCGCCGCATGCACCGCCGGATCGCGCTGATGTCCGACGAGGTCGATAAAGAACACATATTCCCACGGCTGACGACGGCTCGGGCGGCTCTCGATGCGGCTCAGACTGATGCCGGCGCCATGGAATGGCAGCAGGCAATCATAGAGCGCGCCGGCGCGATCCTTGACCCCGAAGAACAGGCTGGTCTTGTCCTTGCCGGTGGGCTGCGCCGCCCGATCCGGCGCCCCGATGACCACAAAACGCGTGATGTTGTTGGGATTGTCCTGCAGATCGCTGGCCTGCACCGGCAGGCCAAAGGCGGTCGCGGCCTCGTGATTGCCGATCGCGGCGGCACCTTCAGCGGGGTCGGCCTCGGCAGCGCGCTCGGCGGCCTTGGTGGTCGAGACCAGTTCGATCAACTCGACCCCCGGCATGTTCGCCGCCAGCCACGAGCGGCATTGCCCGAAGACCGTGTGCCGGGAATAAATGCGCTTGATCTGATCGCGCGGGACCTTGCTCATCAGATGATGGCGCACCCGCAGGTGCAGCTCATTGATGATGCGCAGGCGGGTGGCGAGGAAGGCATCGATGGTGTCGGTGATGGTGCCATCGGTGGAATTCTCGATCGGGACCACGCCGTAATCGACGTGGCCGCGCTCGACCTCGCTGAACACCGTGGCGATGCTTTCCACGGCAGTGTACTCGACGGATTCGCCGAATTTCAAGCGCGCGGCGAGGTGCGTGAACGCCCCCGGCTGGCCGAAATGGCAGATCCGCAGCGGGCGCTCGAGGGCGAACGAGGCGCTCATGACCTCGCGCCAGATGGCGCGCAGGCTGGCATCCGGCAACGGCCCCTGATTGAGCTTAGCGAGCCTGGCGAAGACCTCTTGCTCGCGGTGCGGCACGAAGATCGGAGTCCCGGTGTGGGCCTTGGTCTTGCCGACCTTTTGCGCCAGGGCGGCGCGCTGATTGAGCAGGCGGACGAGATCCTGGTCGATACGGTCGATGTGCTGGCGCAGCGTGCTGAGGTCGGTCATGGCCGGTTCAGTAGGTGATGGCTTGGATTTTGTACTTCAGATCGCCGACCGGGGCCTTCACGACCACCACTTCGCCGACCTTCTTGCCGATCATCGCCTGGCCCATGGGGCTCTGGCAGAGGATCTTGTTGTCGAGGGCATCGTCCTCGCCGTCGCCGACGAGCTGCCATTCCTCGACCGATTTGTCCTTCATGTCCTGCATCGTGACCTTGGCGCCAAAGGCGATGCGGCTGTGGTCGATCTGGCTTTCGTCGATGATCTCGCTGCGCGAGATCTTCGATTTCAATTCCTGGATCCGCGCCTTGATCATGCCCATCTCTTCGCGGGCAGCGTGGTATTCGGCATTTTCGCGCAAATCGCCCTTTTCGCGGGCTTCTTCGATGGCTTTGGCGATGGCAGGAACGCGCGCCTGGAGCAGGTCATGCTCGGCTTGCATCTTCTTTTTACCTTCAGCGGTCACCGGATTGGTGCTCATGTTGACCTCTCTTGCCCGGGTCCGTAAGCGGAGGGCGTATATAAAAACGAACGCAGGCCCGAAAGGCCTGCGCTGAAATGCGCCGTTGGCACGGCGAATACTATCAGCAGAAGACTGTTACGCAGAAGCACGCCCGCGCGTCGCCGCTAACCCATCTGCTAGGTGGTACAGCATCCGTTCGGTCGTGGTGAAGTCAACGCAGGCGTCAGTGATGCTCTGACCATAGGTCAGGCGGCTGCGGTCAGCATGCGGAGCCTGTTTGCCTGCGACGAGGTGGCTTTCGATCATGCAGCCCAGCAGGTGACCGCCGTCATGCCGGACCTGGGCCACGAGATCGGCGAGCACCAGCGGCTGCCGGGCATGGTCCTTGGCGGCATTGTCGTGTGAGCAATCGACCAGGACCCGCGGGCACACCGGGTGCTTGGCGAGGGCGGCAGCGGCGGCGGCGGTCGAGGCGGCGTCGAAGTTGGGGCCATCCTTGCCCCCGCGTAGCACGAGGTGGCAATCGGGGTTGCCGGAGGTCTTGACGATCGCCGCTCGGCCTTCGTTATCGAGGCCCAGGAAGTGATGCGGGGCCGCCGCCGAGATCAGGGCGTTGATCGCCGTGCCCAGGCTGCCGTCGGTACTGTTCTTGAAGCCCACCGGCATCGATAGCCCCGAGGCCATCTGGCGGTGCGTCTGGCTTTCGGTGGTGCGCGCACCGATGGCCGCCCAGGCGACGAGGTCGGCGATGAACTGCGGCACCGTCGGATCGAGGAATTCGGTGGCCGCCGGCATGCCCAGCTCGGCCAGTTCGAGGAGCAGGCTGCGGGCCATCCGCAGGCCGTGGTTCATATCGTGCGAGCCATCAAGGTACGGATCGGCGATCAGGCCCTTCCAGCCGGTGGTGGTGCGCGGCTTCTCGAAATAGACGCGCATGACGATCTCTAGGCGATCGGCGAGGGCCACGCGCAGCGGCAGCAACCGCCGGGCGTAATCGCGGGCGGCCTCGAGGTCGTGGATCGAGCACGGTCCGACGATCACCAGCAGCCGCTGATCGCGGCCGGCGAGCAGTTCGCGGATGGCATCGCGGGTCTCGGCGACGGTATCGGCGGCGCGGTCTGAGAGCGGCAGCTCGGCGCGCAACCTGCCGGGAGCCAGCAGCGGCAAGGTTGCGAGGACATGCAGATCAGCGGTACGGCGCATAGGGCACTTTCAGGAAAACAGATTAACAAAACGAAAAACCCCCCGTCTGGCGGACGAGGGGTTGGCGCGAGCTGGCGGCTACGGCGTCCCTAGTCCGATAGGTGGTGGCTAAAATACCAAAGCTGGGGGAAGCGGCGCATAACCAAAATTATAGCAGGCCCAGCGACGGACGGAAGAGCCCCACCCCTGGGAGCGCCGGGCACCAGCCCGGCTGATGAAAAGCCGAGCTAGTGCCCGGCGCTCACGGGTGGCACCACCTGCACACGCATGTACCCTTCGCGCATGCACGTGCGTATCGAGCCCGGTCCCTGGGCGCCCCGTCATCTGGTCGGTTTCGACTTACGTCGCCGACCGCATCTCGAAGCCGATGTCCTGGTGGTGGGTGGTGGCGTTGCCGGCCTGTGCGCGGCCCTGGCGGCGGCGGATACCGGCAAGGAAGTCCTGCTGCTGGTCAAAGGCGACTTGTCGGATTCCAACACCGCCTGGGCGCAAGGGGGCGTCGCCGCCGTGCTCAACGAAGTCGAGCGCGAAGCTGACGACACCATCGACAAGCATATCCATGATACCCTCAGCGCCGGGGCCGGCCTCTGTGATGAGGCGGTGGTCCGCGATCTGATCGGCGAGGGCGCGTACTCGATCGACTTCCTGCGTCGTCACGGCTGTAACTTCGATCTCGCCGCCGACGGGGCGGTGGCCCTCACCCGCGAAGGCGGGCACAGCGCCCGGCGCATCCTCCATGCCCAGGGCGACAGCACCGGCCGGGAAGTGGCGCGCAGCCTGTCGGTGGCGGTGCAGGCGCATCCGCATGTGACGGTGATCGAGAACGCCTTCGTCATCGACCTCATCACCGGCGACGAGGGACGCGTTCTGGGGGTCATGTATCATCGCCGCGAAGAACTCTTCGCGGCCCTGGCCGGAGCCACCGTACTCGCCACCGGCGGCTGCGGCCGAGTGTGGCGCGAGACCACCAATCCCACCGTCGCCACCGGCGATGGGCTGGCGCTGGCGTACCGTGCCGGGGCGACGGTCGCGGACATGGAGTTCATGCAATTTCATCCCACGACCCTGTACATCGCTGGTGGCGCGCGCCTGCTGATCACCGAAGCCATGCGTGGCGAAGGCGCGGTGCTCAAGAACCACGCCGGCGAGCGCTTCATGCCCAAGTATCATGCGCTGGCGGAGCTCGCCCCCCGCGACGTGGTGACGCGGGCGATCCTCGCGGAAGTGCGCAGCAGCGGCTTTCCGCACGTGTGGCTCGACGCCACGCACCTGCCGGCGAGCTTCCTGCACGAACGCTTCCCGACCATCACCCTGGCCTGCGCCAAGTTCGGCATCGACATCACCACCGCCTGGATCCCCGTGCATCCGAGTGCGCACTACCACTGCGGGGGCGTGGTCAGCGATGCCCGCGGGCTGACGACGCTGCCGGGCTTATGGGCTGCCGGCGAAGTCGGCTGCACCGGCCTCCACGGCGCCAATCGCCTGGCCTCGAACAGCATCCTCGAAGGGCTGGTGGTCGGCATCCGCGCCGGTCATGATGCCGCCGCCGCCGGGGGCCAGCCGGGGCGGGTGCGCAGCCATGTTGATCATCCGCAGCCTGCGCCCGAAGGCCTCGATGTCCCTGATCTCCTGCGCAGCCTGCAGGCCCTGATGTGGCGGCAGGTGGGCATCGAGCGCTCGGGGCCGGAGCTGGTGCAGGCCCGCCGGACCTTCGAATTCTGGAGCCGCCATCAGACCCGTGGCAGCTTCCGTCATCGCGAGGGCTGGGAATTGCAGAACCAGCTCACCGTCGGGGCCCTGGTGGCGGCGGCGGCGGCCCGGCGCACCGCCAGCGTCGGCACGCACGGGCGCGTCGACAGTAGCGGCCCGATCGATCCCACCCATATCGCCTTCACGAGACCCGCATCATGACCGAGACCCCTGTTTCCGATCTCACCTGGAAGGCCGTCGGCCAGGCCGCCGATTGGCCCGCAGAGGGCGGACGCCTGGTGCAGGTCGGCCCACGGCGCATCGGCGTGTATCGACATCAGGGCGCGTGGTACGCGTTGAAGGACATCTGCCCGCACGCCGGCGTGTCGCTGGTCAAAGGACCGGTGCAGAACATGGCGGTAATGTGCGTCGGCCACGGCTGGACCTTCCGCCTTGATACCGGTGAGATCGATCGCGGTCCGGGCGGATTCAGCGTGCCGACCTATCCGGCACGCGAACGCGACGGGATGGTTGAACTCGGCTTCTAGAAAGGAGCCGGTTGGAACGCAGTCAGGCCTTGAGCAAGAGTGCGGAGCGCGCGCGAGGCTTTGCACGGCCACGCCCGGGAGCAGATCCGGCCGCGCAGACGCGACCAGCGGTAACGACCCGGAAAGGCGGTCACCGCTGGTCAAGGCCTGCGTGATCGGCGTGATCAGCCCTTGCCGAAACGCTTACGTTCGTTCTCGGTAAGGTACAGCTTGCGCAGGCGGATGCTCTTGGGGGTCACTTCCACGAGCTCGTCGATCTTGATGTACTCAAGCGCTTCTTCGAGCGAGTGCTTGTGCGGCGGGGTGATACGGATGGCTTCATCCGCACCCGACGAGCGGATGTTGGTGAGCTTCTTCTCCTTCGAGAGGTTCACCACCATGTCGGTGTCCTTGGCATTTTCGCCAACGACCTGGCCTTCATAGAGCGGCTCGCCGACATCGATGAAGAACTTGCCGCGTTCCTGGAGCATGAACAAGCCGAAGGCCACCACTTCGCCGCCGCCCTGGCTGATGATCGCGCCGTTGACGCGCTTCTCAATCTCACCGCGGTACGGCCCGTACTCGAGGAACATGGTGTTGAGGATCGCCTCACCCTGGGTTGCCGAAAGCATGGTGTTGCGCAGGCCGAGCAGGCCGCGCGAGGGAATCGAGAACTCCAAGTGCTGGTAGGCGCCCTTGGATTCCATGACCCGCAGTTCGCCGCGGCGCGAGAGCATGAGGTTCATGACCTTGCTGGAATGGACTTCCGGCACGTCGATGACGGCCAATTCCATCGGCTCGGTCTTGTTGCCGTTCTCGTCTTCCTTGAAGATCACGCGTGGTGGTCCGATCTGCAGTTCGCTGTTCTCGCGACGCATCGATTCGATGAGCACCGAGAGATGCAGCACGCCACGGCCCGAGACTTCGAAGACGTCGGGGGCTTCGGTCTCGGCCCAGCGCATGGCGACGTTACGCTGCGCTTCGCGGATCAGGCGGTTCTTGAGGTCGCGCGACTGCAGCGGCTTGCCTTCCATGCCGGTGATCGGCGAGGTGTTCACGCCGAAGGTCATCTTGATGGTCGGCTCATCGATGGGGATCGGCGGCAACGGCAGCGGCTTTTCCGGCTCGCAGATGGTGTCGCTGATGCTGACCTGTTCGAGACCGGTGACGATGACGATGTCACCGGCCTTGGCCTCGGAGATCTCCTGACGGCCCATGCCGCTGAAGCGCTGCAGCTGGAGGACGCGGCCCTTTTGTGGGATGCCATCCGGACCGGAGACCACGCATACCGCCTGGCCAGCCTTGATCGAGCCGGCAAAAATGCGGCCGATGCCCATGCGTCCGACGAAGTCGTTGTGGTCGAGGTTGGCGACCTGGAGCTGCAAGGGATCGTTTGGTTTCACCGGTGGGCCGGGGATTTCGGAAACGATGAGATCGAACAGCGGCTTGAGCGTGCCATCGCCCGAGACCAGGCGCGCGCGCCCGGCTTCGAGGGAGTTCTCCATGAAGCCCATGCGGCCCGAGCCGAAGACCACTGGGAAATCGAGCTGCCAGTCCTCGGCACCGAGTTCAACCATGAGGTCGAAGATCTTGTCGGTGATGACTTCCGGCTCGCAGTTGGTCTTGTCGATCTTGTTGACCACGAGGATCAGCTTGAGGCCGGTCTGGATGGCCTTGCGTAACACGAAGCGCGTCTGCGGCAGGCAGCCCTCGAAGGCGTCGACCAGCACCAGGGCGCCGTCGGCCATGCGCAGGACGCGTTCGACTTCACCGCCGAAGTCGGCGTGTCCGGGTGTATCGACGATGTTCAGGCGGATGTCGCCGAACTGCACGGCACAGTTCTTGGCGAGGATGGTGATGCCGCGCTCGCGCTCCTGATCGTTGGAGTCCATGGCGCAGATCTCGACGACCTGCTTCGAATGGAAGGCGCCGCCCTGCTTGAGCAAGGCATCGACGAGCGTCGTCTTGCCGTGGTCAACGTGGGCGATGATGGCGATATTGCGGACGTCACTGCGACGTTCGACGACGATGGGCGGCTGGGCAGACATGGAAAGTTTCTCGTTCGGCGTTCGGCGTTCGGCGTAATTTGCGGGCGGAGGGTCCTACCGGACCGGGACGGCAAGGAAAGCGCCCGCGCGACGTCTGTCACTGCAAGCGGGTCGTTGACCCGTCACGGTTCCTGGATGGGATTGACGGACCATCATCTCAATTTAGCCCATAAAACAACTATCGCCATGCGCTCACTCACGCTGTTGCTGCTCGCCCTGTCGCTGCCGATCTGGGCCGCGGAACCGACTACCCCCGACGTCGACGCGGCGGTCCGTGTCGATGGGCCAGCGGCACCGGCGATCGAGGTCGCCACCATCACTCCCGAGCAGGTCCTCGAACAGCTCCCGAAGTCGGCGGCGATCACCTTGCAGGAGGGCAAGTTGTGGTGGGACGATGGTCAGGGGACGCGGATCGGTCTCGCCGTCGTCGCCTGTGGCCAGGGCAATCCCAGCCTCGAGACGGCCATCGGCAACCTCGCCATCGAGCGCAAGCTGCTCGCCGATGGGCGCACCGACATCATCGCCAGCCTCGCCCCGCTGATCGCCACGGCGCAGGCGGCGGGGCTCAAGGCCGAGGGCTTCACCGTCAGGGAAGGCATCCTCACCGGCGTCCATCTCCGCGCCGAGCGCCAGCTGGTGCTGCCGGAAGGGGTGGTGAACAAGGTCGAGGCCCCGCCGCTGAAGCGCTCCGCAGAGCGGGAGGCCCTGGAAACCGCCGTCGAGGGGGCGCTGGCTGGCCTGGCCAGCACCAAGCTCGATGACCTTGGTCGCAAGTGCGTCGAAGATGTGCTCAATCGTCTCGATAACGAAGACGGCAATCAGGACGTCGATGAAGTCGCCCCCTCGCTCGCCCGGCGCATGGTGCGCTTCGGCTACCTTGGGCAGTTCTTCGCCAGCGATGCCAGGGCCACGGCCCTGATCGAGGCCATCAATCGCGCCAACGTCTTCGCCCCGACCACGGCCTTTCGCGGCACCACCGCCGACGGCAAGCCGCTGCTCCTCGCCGAGGTCAAGAATGCCTTCGAGAGCAGCGGCTGGATCCTGCAGACCCCGCAGCGCGTCTCTTATACTCGGCAGCTGCCGAAGCCGCTCTATGACGTGGCGATGCAGGCCATGAACCTCGTCGTCGACCTGCCGCTGGGGGCTGATCCCACGACTTTCCCCGATGCCAGCACCACGCCGCTCGCAGCGCGCCTCTATCGCACGGGGCAGCAGGTCGCAGCTTGGTCGAAGGATTCCGGCTTCACCGTCAACAAGGAGCTCTGGCGCGCCGCCGTGCCCAACGACAAGCGCCAGCCGGGCAGCGACAAGAACCTCGCCAAGGACTTCATGCCGCCGCACATCCTCATCGCCGGCTTCGACGGCGACATCGCTGGCTTGGTGACGGCGGGTGGCTGGTTGGCGGCGCCCTCTGGCACGCCCAGCGATGGCGAGCGCTTCCTGCGCGAGGCGGCGGCGCAGCTCCCGGATGCAGCGCATCTCGATCTCATCGGCGAATGGATCCTGTCCTACTGCTATGACAGCCCGGACAGCCGCTTCCCGCTGCTGGTCGGCAACAAGCAGATCAAGGGCGACATTCATCAGACCGCCTTGCAGACGCTCTCGACCGCCACCGGTGGCGTCATCCGCGGTGACTGCGATGACCTCGCCGAGCTCTATCAGAATATCTGCGAGAAGCAGGGCCGCACCGCCATCGTCCTCGCCCTGCCCAGCCATGCCGCCAATGCCTGGGCCGAGAAGCAGGATGACGATCAATGGCACGTGTTCGTGCTGCAGACCGGGCCGGCCCTCGAATTCGTGGCCACGGACCTGCCGAAAGCCCTCGAACAGGCCTACAAATCCTTCGGTGCCAGCGAAGCCTTCGATGCCAACGGCCTGGGGCTCCTGCTGCGTTTCAGCGGCGAGAACACACGTTCGTCCTGGCGTCTGAGCTGGCGCATCTTTGCCGAGCCGGACTACGCCAAGACCATGATCGACGTGCAGAAGGACTGGCACTTCCAGACCTATCAGCGCGGTATCAAGACCATGCAGGAGATGATCGCCAAGGGCGATACCGACACCGCCAACTACCGCGAGCTTTCGGGTCTCTACAGTTTCACCGGCCAGTATGTCGAGGCGGCCGATTTCCAGGCCAAGGCGATCGCGGCCACCCGCGAGCCCGAGAGCCGCTTCTTTATGCAGATCGAGCAGCTCGGGCATCTCTTCGCCGCCGGGCGCACCAATCCGGCGAGCATCGAGCAGGCGGTGGCCCTTGGCAAAGAGCTAATCGAGGTGCAGTTTTCGCAATTGAAGGCCAAGCTCGGACCGGCGACGTGGAGTTCCGGCATGGACCTGGTGATGATCCTCAACCGCTCGGAGTCGAGCGCCCTGGCAACCAAGGCCATGGAGACCATGCTCCTCGAGCCGCTCAATGAGCAGAGCGGTTCGCTCAATGACAAGATCGCGCTGCTTGCCGGCTATGTGCAGAGCCCGAAGTATAATCAGCAGGCCTGGGAAGGCAGCAGCCAGATGCTGGAGATGCGCAAGCTGACAGCGCAGTACGCGGGCACCTGCATCGCCCTGCTTGGCGATGCCGGCCCGGCACGCCTGGCCCAGGACGAGACCCTGCAGACCGCCGCCAAGTCCGCAGAACTGTGGCTGACGACGCTGGCCTTCCACGATGTCGATGAGCCGGGCGAAGCCCCCATGCGCTATGCCAGCGCCGCGCGTTATTACGCCGCCATCCTCGGCCAGGAGCGCTTCGACCAGCTCCTCGCGGCGGCGGCGCTGCCCATCGCCGGCGACCATGATCATACCCAGCGCATCGGCGGCCTGGCGCAACTGCCGCTCGACCTGCCATGGATCCGCATCTCGGTGCCCTATTGGCTGGGACGGATGCAGGAATTGTTCAATCCGGACCATAAGACCCTCGACAAGGCCGAACTCCTGCGTCTGGGCAAGAATCTCGAAGACGCCTATGCGGTGAGCACCAAGCTCGGCATCGAGCATCCGCAGATCGAATTCGCGCATCACCTCGGGGGCCTGCTGGGGGCGCTTGTCAGGCAGGACAAGGATGCTCTCAAGGCCCGCCTCGATTACGTCAAGGAGAAGGGCGACAAGCGCCTGCGCGACGACACCGCGCAATGGCTCGGCGACGCTTCGCGCTTTCTCTCCATCGAATGGTTCGGGACGGTGATGCAGGTGTGGAAGGCGGAGCTCAACTATAAGCCCAAGTACTTCTGGAT
>JBILBP010000354.1:0-3073 GCA_044353645.1 Planctomycetota bacterium
GGGCTCAGGAACGGGTCATAGGCGATGATATTCATGCCCGCGGCCTGCAGCACCTGGGCGACATGCTTGCCGATCTTGCCCAGGCCGACGATGCCCAGGGTCTTGCCGTCGAGCTCGAGGCCGACGAACGACTTCTTGTCCCACTCGCCTTTGGTGAGCTTGGCGTGGGCCTGGGGGATCATGCGCGCGGAGGCGAAAATCATGCCGATGGTGTGCTCGGCGGCCGAGATGATATTGCCCATCGGCGCGTTCATGGCAATGACGCCGTGACTGGTGGCCGAGGGCAGATCGATGTTGTCGACGCCCACGCCGGCGCGGCCGACGACCTTGAGCATGGGGGCGCCGGCGGTCAGTACGGCGTCGGTGACCTGCGTCGCCGAGCGCACTACGAGGCCATCGTATTCGCCAATGAGCTTGAGGAGTTCGTCGGCGCTGACCTTCTTGTTGTCGACGATGTGTCCCGCCGCTTTGAGCAATTCGAGGCCTTCAATGGCCATACCGTCGGTAACTAGGATCTTGGCCATCAGGAGCGTCCTTGTCTGCGGCACCAGGTTGCGGTGCGTGAGGGCAGGCAAGTTGCGGCAACGCGTCGGATGGTCAAATACAGAGAGCTCAGGCGGGCTTCAGGCTTCGCATCAACCGCACTTGAATCATGCAATCAGAGTATGATTGCCGCAAAAGTGACCTTGGTAGGTCGAGCGCATTACTCGAGGAGGCGTATCGTTCAGCCCGCGGGCTTGGCGATCCCGAAATGATCCATGCGCTTTTTCAGGGTGATGCGATTGATCCCGAGCAACTCGGCGGCACGTAGCTGATTGCCCTCGGTCTGTCCGAGGGCAGCCCGGAAGAGCATCTCTTCCAGAGTATCGATAGCTCGCTGATGGACTTCGCCGGGATGGCTGCGCAACAGGCGATTGGCGAGGGCTGCGACCGCTACGCGCAGGGCGGTGGGGCTGGGATCGGTACTCGGATCCGGGGCGATGGCCAAGTGCTCGCAGCCGATCACGCCGCCGGTGGCGAGGACCGCGGCTTCCTCGATGGTGTGCTTCAGCTCGCGGACATTGCCCGGCCAGCCATAACGGTGGAGCAGATCCATGGCTTCGTCGGTAAGCGCCACTTGGCGCCCGAGACGGCGGGCCATGCGCGCCAGGAAGCAGCGCGTCAGCACCGCCAGATCATCGAGCCGTTCGGCCAGGGGTGGAAGATGGATGGTCACGGACTTGAGGTGATAGGCGAGATCCTCGCGGAACGCGCCGCTGGCGATGAGCTTGGGCAGATCACGGTTGGTGGCGGCGATGACGCGCACAGAAACGCCGATCGGCTGCTCGCCACCGAGGCGCATGAAACGTTGCTGCTCGAGGAAGCGCAGCACGGAGACCTGCGCTGCCACCGGCAATTCGCCGACTTCATCGAGGAACAAGGTCCCGCCATGGGCGGCCTCGATGCGTCCGATCGACAACGGAGTCTCGCTCCCGAACAGTTCGCGTTCGATCATCGCTTCGGGCACGGCTCCGCAGGTCACGGCGATGAAGGGGCCTTCCTTACGCGGTCCATGGCGGTGCAGCGAACGGGCCACGAGTTCCTTGCCCGAGCCGCTCGGTCCGGTGAGCAGCACGCCGAGGTCGGTGGTCGCGGCCGCCGCGATGCGCCGATAGACCTGCTGCATCACCGGCGAGGAACCGAGTACCGTCTCATCGGCATCGAGGGTGGTCGGGGCCGCCGACGCCGCCAGGGGGTGATCACCGAGCGCCCGCCGGACCACGGTCAAGGTCCGCTCCAGATCGAGGGGCTTGGGGAGATAATCGAACGCACCCTGGCCGATGGCGGCGATCGCGGTCTCCATCGTGCCGTGGGCGGTGGACACGATCACCGGCAGTTCCGGGTGCGCGGTCTTGATCAGCGCCAGGAGTTCGAGTCCGGACATGCCCGGCATGCGGATGTCGGTGATCACCAGATCGCAAAGCTGACGTTTGAGACTGCGCAACGCGGCGGCGGCATCGGCTACCAGCACCACGTTGTAGGAGGAGCTCCGTAGTACTTGTTCGAGCGCCCAACCGACGGCGGCGTCATCATCGACGACCAGGATGCGCGGCGCGTGGGGGTCGCTCATGACCGTATAATGACCGACCAAGTTCGGTCGACAATCCGGGAAAAAGGGAAATCTCACCGATAACCACTCATGAAGCGGTTCGTTCTCTTGACAGATGTGTACTTGGTAGGGTACACCGTTACGTTACGATTTTTGGAGTCTCACTGTGCTACATTCGCAAACGCTCGCCGCCCTATCAATAACGCTCATTTCGGGGGCCGCTTTCGCTTTGGAAAGTCCGATCGTCGGACCACGGGCACTGGCTATGGGCGGCGTAGGAGTCGCCTGTACTGATGACTACGTAGCGCAATTCTACAACCCAGCGGCCTTCGGGTTCTTCACTGCCGGAGAATCCGACGGACGCCGCAGTAGCTCAGACAACAACGATTTGCAGCGCAAGGACTGGGGCGTGGGCATCGATGTCACGGTCGGTGCGCGGCTGGTAGGCAACCTCGGCACGTACCTCAACGACATTCTCGCCATCGACTTCGATAAAATCCAAGCGATCGGCCAGAGTGGCAATATCGATGCCCAGACCCTACAGGACCTGACCAAGACCTTGGCGGCGCTGTCGAGCTTCAATCCCGAAGCTGATGCCGTGCTCGCCGATATGAATGCCGGTCTGGGAATGCGCATCGGCCATTTCGGTTTGGGTGTGCGCAGCTATGGTCAGGCGGTCGGAAAATTAGAGAGTTTCGACGCTCAGCATATCGGTGTCGAGCTGCCGTCGGGCAGTTCTGTTGCCGCTCAGATCAATAAGGTCTCGGTGCCGGTATCGACCACGCCCGGTACCTACACCCCGACCAAGCTGACCGTCGCCCAACAGTCCACCCTGCAGAATATCTTGATCAATAATGGTCAGTCGACGGCGGCCGAGGCCCAGCAGGCGGTTAACAAGATCGACTATTCTTTAGCGCAGGCCAACATCGATGCCTCGTTGATCGAGGGCGTTATCAGCCAGTTTGAACAGCTCGTGAGCAGTTC
>JBILBP010000355.1:0-3061 GCA_044353645.1 Planctomycetota bacterium
TCGCCTCGCCGCTCTACAAGCAGAGCTACGATCTGCGCAGCGGGCAATGTCTGGATGATCCGACGGTGTCGGTGCCGGTGTATCAGGTCAGGGTCAGCGAGGGCGTGATCCAGGTGGGATTGTAGGCGGGAAGGGGTTCATACGCATTGAGCGTCGGGCATTGGGGTCACTGGTCGCTGGTCACTGGCTCCTGGCCCCTGGTCCCTGGCCCCTGGCCCCTGGCTCCTGGCCCCTGGTCCCTGGCCCCTGGTCCCTGGTCCCTGGCCCCTGGTCCCTGGCCCCTGGTCACCGCCGGCGGCCACCCTAAGCCCCCCTTCACCGCACCATCAAACTGATCCCCGCCACCATCGTCAGACTCAACACCACAACTTCAAATGCGCGCTGCGGTAGCCAGGCATAGAGCCTATTGCCGATCAGCGCCCCCAGGAAAATCCCCGGCAGCAGGCACAGATCGAGGGTCAGCGAAGGCCCGGTGATGAGCCCTTGCCAGATATAGATCGGCACCTTGATGAGATTGACGATGAAGAAGAACCATGCCCCGGTGCCCATGAACTGGTCCTTGGCGAGGTCCATCGACAGCAGGTAAAGATTCATCACCGGGCCGGCGGCATTGGCGACGGTGGTGGCGAAACCGGTGAGCACGCCGAAGATCAGGGCCTTACGCCAGCCATGACCGACCCCGACGAGGGTCGCATCAGGGACCTTCTTGCGCAACAGATGCGCTCCGACCATGACCAGGACGATGAGCCCCACGACCACGCGCAGCCAGCTGTCGGAGACCAGTATGAGCACACCGGTGCCGAGGGCGATGCCCAGCGCGACCCATGGGAACAATTGGAAGAGGTCCCAGGCCCGCGCATGCCGGCGAAAGAAAAATACCCCGAAGAGATCCGCCGCGCAGAGCAGAGGCAGCAAGGTTCCCGGGGCCGAGAGCGAAGATGGGACGACGTAGAACATCGCCGGCACGACCAGGATGCCGAGGCCGGGGACCCCGGTCTTGGCCATGCCCACAAGCATCGCGCACAGGCACCCGAGCAGCCATTGGTACAGGGACAGGTCGGGCATGAGAGCGCGACGCCCGCCTAGGCGAGCGCCAAGCGGGTTACTTACAGCTGCGGCTCTTTGCCGGTGAGCAGACGGAAGGCCTCGACGTATTTGTTGAGCGTCCGCGTCACCACCTCATCGGGCAGAGTGATGCCGGGGCCGTTCTTGTCGAAGTGCACGCTCTCCAGGTAGTCGCGCACGAACTGCTTGTCGAAGCTGTTCTGCGGACGGCCCGGCAACCAGCTGGCGGCGGGCCAGAAGCGGCTGGAATCCGGGGTCAGGGCCTCATCGGCGAGGACCACCGTGCCGTTGGTCTCATCGAGACCGAACTCGAACTTGGTATCGGCGATGATGATACCCCGGCCAGCGGCGTAATCACGGGCGGCAGTGTACAGGCGGATGGCCTTGTCCCTGATCTGATCGGCATGGACGCGACCGAGCAGGGCGACAGCTTGATCGGGATGAATGTTCTCGTCGTGGGTGCCGAGGGCGGCTTTGGTCGACGGGGTGTACAAGGGCTCGGGCAGGCGACTGCTCTCGAGCAAGCCGGTGGGCAGGGCGATGTTGCAGACGGTACCCTTGGCCTGGTATTCCTTGAGACCCGAACCGGAAAGGTAGCCACGGACGATGGCCTCGACCTGGAAGATCTTCAGGCGCTTGACCAGCATGCAGCGGCCTTCGAGCTGGTCGCGATAGCGCTGCACCACCAGCGGCATGTCCTCGATGCGGGCGGTGGCGAGATGATTCGGCCCGTGGCCCTTGAGCAGTTCGAACCAGAACAGGCTCAATTGGGTGAGGATCTTGCCCTTGCCGGGAATGCCGTTGGCCATCACCACATCGAAGGCGCTGAGGCGATCGGTGGCCACGAACAGCAGATGCTGGGCATCGACCTCATAGACATCGCGAACTTTGCCGCGAGCCAACAGTTTAAGTTCCGGCAGATGACTATGAACCAAGGCGTGCATGAGCGGCTTTCGCGTGAATAACAGCGTTATTTACCGAGTTTTTCGCGCAGCGTGCGCTCGAACTGGGCCTGCTGATAGCCTTCTAGGGCTCTCCGGTACATAGCCGCGTAATCAGCCGCTGCCCGCGGCGGTACGGGGTCCTGCTTGACCGCGACGAACTGCATCAGACGCACGCGCGGCGTGGTCACCGGCTGCGCACCACCAGCAGGGGCAGCTTCGACGAGGGCCACCGGGCGGCTGGGCATCGCCAAGCTGGCAGCGAGGAGCGCTTCACCGGCGGCGCCACCGGCTTCGCTCGCCGGGGCATGCAATTCGCTCAGTGGCGACACCGACGGTTGTTCAGTGACCTTCGCTGCCCATACGGCATTGGCGGGGTCGGCGAAGATCTTGGCCAGGCCCCCGGGGCCGGCGGCTTCAGCGGCGGCGCGAAGCTTGCCGGCTTCGCTGAGCAAGGCCTGATAAGCGCGATTGCCGGCAACGACCGCCTGCACCTCTGCACGCACCTCATCGAGGCTGCGGAAGCCGGCGGGAGTACGCTGGGTCACGCGCAGTACGAACCACGTCCGGGCCTTGGCCTCGGCCTCGGGGGCACCGGGGACGGCCGCCGACTGCAAGGGATTGGTGATGAAACCCACGTCTTTACTGAACAAGCCGGCAGGGTCCTTGATGGTGCCGAAAGTGCCGAGATCGACCTGGCCATCACTGGGCTCATTGATCATGAGTCCTTCGGTCACCGCCAGTCCGGCGGCAGTGGCGGCAGTAGTAAAGGCCGCGCCGTCGGCCTGCTCGAGGACCTTTTCATCGACCACGGCATTGAAGCTCTGGATCGCGGCCTGCGCCGCCTGTTCGGCGGCAGTGCGGGCCAAGGTCGCTTTGATCGCGGACGTCACTTCCGCGAGGGTCTGGTACTCAGGCGGGGCCTGCGAATCAACGACGGCGGGCGGCTGAGGAATGGCCGGCGGCTTGCGGTAGGTTTCCTTGTGCTGCTCGTAATAGGTCGCGATTTCGGCGTCGCCAATGACCTGCTTGGCGGTCAAGGCAGCGATATCAGC
>JBILBP010000356.1:0-3047 GCA_044353645.1 Planctomycetota bacterium
TCCGGCTTCCGGCTTCGCTGTTCAGGCCGACGGATACGGGGCGAGGTCGGTGAGCAGCAAAGTGCCCTTGAGCTCGCGGACCTTCAGGTCGCGGGCGACGAGCCGCGAGAGCGGTCCGATGCGGCGGCCGAGGACGGTAATGAAATAGCTACGCTCATGACTGTTGGTTGCGTCGTTGGTCTCGGCGGGAATCGCCACCGCCAGGCTGTCCGCGGCGCTGGTGAGCGGCGTCGGGACCTGGGGCGGCACGTACGCTGCTGGCGTCGGTTTGGACGGCAGGGGCAGAGGCGGAGGTAGTGGTAGTGGTAGTGGTAATGGTAGAGTGGCGACGGTGGCTTCGAGATCGACTACCAGCGCTTGGGTCTCCGCAGCCCGAGCCTCGGGGGTGAATGGCTGGGGGGCTCCGGGAAGGGGAACGGTCAGATCGAGGGTTTCATCGCGCATGGTCACGGGCTTGATCGGCGTGGGCTGTCGGCGGGTATACGAAGCCCGTGGCCGAGAGGGTTCGCTGGGCTGCAAAGCCGCCAGCGAATGCGGATCGCCGGGGCTGAATTCATCGCTGGGGTAGGTGGCTTCCGCGAGCTCCGGAGGTGTCGCGGTCGCGGTTGGGCTGGCCGCAAGCGCGGCGGGCCGCACCTTTGCGCCGTCGCTGGCGTGGAGAGTACCGATCACCAGGGTAGTCTGGCCGATCTCGATCGTGGCACCGGTCACCAGCGGAGCGCTGCCGACCATGCTGCTACCATTGAGCAGGCAGCCATTGGTCGAACACAGATCGATTAGGGTCCAGGTTTCATCGAGGTACTCGATGGCCGCGTGCTTGCGGCTGAGCTTGAGATCCAGCATGCGCACCTCGCAGCTCGAGCCGCGGCCGAGGTGGTAACGCCGACCGGGCTTAAGGTGATAAGTGTCGATGTCGCCATCTGGGCGCCGATGCAAAAGCTCCAGAATCATGCCAAGAATCTACGTGGTGGTGCGCTGAGGGGCAAGGTCGACGCCCAGTAGGAAGCACGGGTTGAACCCGCGTGTGTCAGCGCTGTGGTTTTTATGATCATCGTTCAAACATTCAGCGATGATTGAAATAGTTCCCAGCTCTTTTTTACTGGTGATTCCAGGGGCGCGCCGAAGTGATGCATCCGGCGGCAGTGCTATCGCTGGCCACGAGCGCCCGAGCGTTGATCGCAAAGGGCCGGTTGCGTGTGCGGTGGGTCAAGGAAGCGGCGACCACCGGCCAAGGGGGATTTTGCACTCCAATCGAACTCCGGTCCTTACATGCTGCGGCCATGACTGAATTGCCGAGCTGGTCTCAGGTTTTGATCGCGGCCTATGAAAGCGGCGCCCACAGCCAATTCATCATCTCTGGAAATGTCGGCGATCGCCTGCTGCTGCCTTTGGCGAAAGGTCCCGAGCTCGGTTCATTGCAGGAGTTCCTGCTGAAGGTCCTGCTGCCGCGTTTCGAGGTGGTCTTCAGCTACGATCTCGGCAACGGCCTGCGCGTCGAGCAGGGCGGCGAGCACGTCGCGCAATGGCCGTGGTACAAGGAGGTCGGCGCCCGCCTGCCGCGCGCCCCGCGCGAGGCCATCGACTGCCTGTCGCAGTACCTGCGCTATTGCCTGAATCTCACCCGCCTCGGTCAGCGCGCGCCGCAGGTGGCGTGCTTCATCCGCAGCGTCGACCTCGTGGCCCCCGCCAACAGCGGCCAGGAAAGCAACGCCATCGCCAGCCAGCTGCGCGACTGGGCCAACGAAGGTCTGGTTCCCGCGCATCGATTGGCGACCTTCCTGATCGCCGAGAACAAGAACGATGTTCACCCGCTGATCGCCGCCAATCCGCGCGCCTTGGCCCTGAGCGTGCCCTTGCCGAGCGCGGCCGAGGTCGCCGATGCGCTCACCGCCCTGCGCCCGCTGCACGCTATCGCCTTGCGCGACTTCGCCGACGTCAGCGAGCCGGCGGCGCAACTCTCGGGGGCGACCCTGGCTGCCGTCGAAGCCTTGCTGAAGAAGCGTGAACACGCCAAGCAGCCCTTGCGTCGCGACGACCTCTCGGCGCTGAAGAAAGCCCTCGTCGAACAGGACTGTCAGGGGCTGATCGAGTTCATCACCGCCACCCGCACCCTCGATGATTACCAGGCCCAGCCGGCCTTGAAGGAAGCTCTGCGCCAGGATCTCGAGCTCTGGCGGCGCGGTGATCTCGGAGCCCTGCCCAAGGGGTACCTGCTGTGCGGGCCGGTGGGTACGGGCAAGACCTTCCTCGTCGAATGCCTCGCCGGCGAAGCCGGCGTACCGGTGGTGAAACTCAAGAATTTCCGCGACAAATGGGTCGGCTCAACGGAAGGCAACCTGGAGAAGATCTTCCGTCTCGTGCACGCCCTCGGGCGCTGCTATGTGTTCATCGACGAGGCCGATCAGGCGCTCGGCAAGCGCGACGGCGGTGGCAGCGACGGCGGCATCGGCGGGCGCATCTACGCGATGATGGCCGAGGAGATGTCCTCGCCGGCCAATCGCGGCAAGATCATCTGGATCCTCGCGACCTCGCGCCCCGACCTCGTCGAGGTCGATCTCAAGCGACCCGGCCGCGTGGATGTGAAGATCCCGATCTTCCCCACGACTTCCGCCCGTGAAGGCTTCGACTTGCTGCGGGCCCTGGGCAAGCGCAAGGAGCTGCCCTTGGCTGAGACCGACTTCACGTCGCTCGAAGCCTTGATCCCGGAGCTGCTCACTCCCGGCGCCGCCGAGGCTCTGGTGGTCAAAGCCTACCGCCGCCACCGCATCGCTAGCCTGACCCCGTTAGAAGCCCTGCGCGACAGTCTGGTCGGCTATCAGCACCCGGTGCCGCGCGCGATCCTCGCCTTCCAGATCCGCATCGCCGTCGATGAGGCCAGCGATGCGTCCTTCGTGCCAGCGGCAATGCGCGCGTTCGCGACACCGGCGGCATGAGGTGAGCAAGGCTAAACGAAATGGAATCCCGGACCGTGAAGTTTACCTATCACTGCCAATAGATCCGGAGCGCGCTGCAGAATGGTATCAAGCTTATTGTTTGGCACTGAGATA
>JBILBP010000357.1:0-3042 GCA_044353645.1 Planctomycetota bacterium
GCCCGCCAGCGTTTTGCCCAGGCGCAGCAGGCTGATCCGTCCTTCATGCCGGCCCGTCTGGCGATGCTCTAAGCAGATGCGCACCGCCGATTTCGACTATGCGCTGCCGCCCGAGCTGATCGCCCAGGAAGCCTGCGAACCCCGCGATGCCGCGCGCCTGCTGGTGACCATGGGCGACGCCGAGATTCAGCATCGACGGGTCAGCGATCTTGCCGAGTTCCTCCGCCCTGGCGATCTCCTGGTGCTCAACCGGACCAAGGTCATCCCCGCGCGACTGTTCGCACGCACCCCGCGCCTGGAGTCCGGCGAAGGTGGCGGTGAGCGCGAAATCCTCCTGCTGCATCCCGAGCACCTGCTCGACCCCGACGCCGATCGCCGCGCATGGCGGGCGATGGTGCGCGGGCGAGTGGCGCAGGGGGCGGTGCTGGAAGTACTCGCTGGTAGCGCCGTCGCCGCCGAGGTCACCGTCATGCGGCTGCACGAAGATGGTACGCGCACGCTGCTTGCGGATGATTTCCTGGCCCTCGCCGAGCGCGGCGGGCACGTGCCCCTGCCGCCGTACATCGCCCGTCCGGATCGCCCGAGTGATCGAGAACGCTATCAGACGGTGTTCGCCGATCGCCCGGGCTCGGTGGCCGCGCCCACCGCCAGCCTGCACCTGACCACCGCCTTGCTGGAACGCTGCACGGCCTTGGGCGTAGCGCAGGCGCGCGTCGAGTTGGCAATCGGCCCGGGGACCTTCAAACCGGTCGACACCGAACGCGTTGAGGACTTCCGCATCCATGGCGAATGGTGCAGCTGTCCCGCCGAAACGGTGGCGGCGGTGCGGGCCACCCGCGCCGCCGGCGGGCGGGTGATCGCGGTCGGCACCACTGTTGCCCGGACCCTGGAATCGGCCGCCCGCCAGCCCGGCGGATTCGCGCCGTACTGCGGCTGGACGCGGTTGTTCATGCATCCGCCGGAACGTTTCCAGGTGATCGATGGACTGCTGACCAATTTCCACCTGCCGCGTTCGAGCCTGCTCATGCTGGTGGCCTGCCTCACCGGCGTCGAACGGCTGCAGCGGCTCTATGCCGCGGCGGTGCAGGAGCGTTACCGCTTCTTCAGTTATGGCGACGCGATGTTGCTCCTGTCTGGTTCATCCGCGGCCCGGGGCACGCCGGTCGCGAACCTAGCAGATCTTGGACGAGAGACATCTTGACCATTCAACTTCTGTCTCATACTTCCCCGCCTTCACACGAGAGAGCGCCTTATGTCCCGCGTATGTCATTTCACTGGTAAGAAAACTCAAGTCGGTTGGATCCGCGCCGAAAAGGGCGCTCGTCGCGACGGCGGTGTGGGTAACAAGATCAAAGGCCGCTCGAAGCGCAAGGTTCGCCCGAACCTCAAGAAGCTTCGCTGCGTGATCGATGGCGAAATCAAGAAGGTGTGGGTCTCGACCCGCGCCATCAAGGCCGGCCTCGTCGTCAAGCCTTTCGCGATCTGACGTTCGCGCGCCGCTCTCGGGCGGTGCCAACTGGCGCTGTGGCGGAGCGGCTACGCAGCGGATTGCAAATCCGTGTACTCCGGTTCGAATCCGGACAGCGCCTCCAAAAAAAACCCGCAAATATGCGGGTTTTTCGTTTTTCTGGTATTATTTGAAAATGGGGATGTGTTCCGATATGTCCCACTGCGTTCCAAAAAAGTGGCGCGGATCTAGCGCCGCCTAGAATCTGTGGGGAATTGATTCGGTGGGCTGACTCGGTCATCTATTCCCGACAAGCTCCTAGATTTCCCTCGTAATCACCCACGCTGCCGATCATGGATTGCCCTTGCTGCTCGGCTGCATCGTACGAGGCGTGTTGTCAGCCATGGCATGCCGGCGATTCGGCACCCACCGCCGAAGCCTTGATGCGTTCGCGTTACGCCGCCTTCGTACGCCGCGATATTCCTTACCTGCTGCGTACCACCCATCTGACCTTGCGCGCCAAGCTGACGCCGAAGGATTTCCTGCGTACCTTCGCCTTGGGCTGGAAAAATCTGGAGATCGTCGCCGTGAAGGGGGGCGCCGTCGGCGACACCGTCGGCGTGGTCCAGTTCAAGGCTACTCATGCCACGGGAGTGCATGTGGAGACCTCGCGCTTCTGCCGCGCTGGCAGCGACTGGGTCTATCGCGATGACCGCGGCATCATCTAAGCGGCGCTTTTGCAGCGCAGGCCAGCTTTCAACATCATCTTTGCTTCTAGTTTTTCAGGACAGCTGGCCGTGCGCCAGGCTGCGGAAGATTCCGTCCTTGGCAATCAACTCGTCGAAGCTGCCGGCTTCGGCGACGCGGCCGTCCTTGATCACCGCGATGTGGTCGGCATTGCGGACCGTGGAGAGTCGATGGGCGATGATCAGGGTCGTCCGGCCGCGCATCAGCTCGTCGAGGGCCTGCTGCACCAGTCGCTCGCTTTCGGAGTCGAGGGCGCTGGTAGCTTCGTCGAGGATGAGCAGCTGCGGATCGCGATAAAGCGCACGGGCGATCGCCAGACGTTGACGCTGGCCACCCGACAGGCCGCCGCCGCGATCACCGAGGATATGATCGATGCCGTCGGGAAAACGCTCGATGAATTCATAGGCGTTGGCGCGCTTGGCAGCGATGATCGCCCGCTCGCGATCGGGACTCTGATCGCCCCAGGCGATGTTCCCGAGGAGCGTGTCCTGGAAGAGCACCACATCCTGGCTGACGACCCCGACATGGCGGCGCAGGCTGCGTCGGTCAAGGGTCCGCAAGTCCTGTCCGTCGATCAGGACAGTGCCGCTTTCAGGCTCGTAGAAGCCGAGTACCAACGAAGCGATGGTGCTCTTACCGCTGCCCGAAGGACCGACCAGGGCCAGGGATTTGCCGGCAGGTAGGGTCAGGTCGAGATCATCTAGGCTGTGGCGGTCGGCGGTCGGATAACGGAAGCGCACATGGCTGAGGGTGACATCGCCACGCACCTGTGCGACGATGGTCTTCCCGGCGTTGTTTTCCTGATCCTCTTCTGCGTAGAGATGGGCCAGGGATTTGATCGCGTCATC
>JBILBP010000359.1:0-3036 GCA_044353645.1 Planctomycetota bacterium
CCGAGTGACGCTGGCGGGATACAATCGGCGCAGCCGATCCCGCCACGTTTTCAGCGTCTCCGCTGAAAACGAGTCACGACAAAGTCCGGGGTAGGCCGAAGGCCGTAGGGCGTAGCCCTGACAAAAAAAGTAGGCCGAAGGCCGTAGGGCGCAGCCCTGAAGGTTAAAGGTTAAAGTATTTCGCCGCCGGGTTGTGGAGGAGGATCGCCGAGGTCGACTGTTCGGGATCGAGCTGGAACTCTTCCGAGAGCTCGATGCCGATGTCCTTCCAGCCCAGCAGCTCCTGGAGCATGCGCTGGTCTTCCAGACGCGGGCAGGCGGGATAGCCGAACGAGTAGCGCGAGCCCTGGTAGTGCTGGGTGAACAATCCGTCGAGGGTGGTCGCGTCGTCCTGGGCGATGTCGAGCTGGCGGCGGATCTGCTTGTGCCAGTACTCGGCGAGGCCCTCTGCGCTTTCCACCGATAGGCCGTAGAAGTACAGGTACTCCTGGTAGTCATCGTTCTTGAACAGCCGCTGGCAGTGCTGGCTGGCGATGTGGCCCATGGTCACCACGTGGCAGGCGAATAGGTCACGGGCGCCGGCAGCCCACGCCGCCGGTGGATACCACGACTGCTCGTCAGCGAGGGCGGGAGCGCCCTTGGGCCGGAAGTAATCAGCGATGCACAGATGGCCGGACTTCGGCTCCATCTGACGCGGGAGGTTGAAGCGCGCGCACTCCTTGGCGGTATCGGGGTCGAGGATCACCAGATCGTTGCGTTCGCTGTAGCATGGCCAGAAGCCGTAGACCACCGCTGGCGCCAGCATCTTGTCCTTGGTGGCGGTGGCGACCCAGCGCTTGAGCACCGGCTCCGCTTCCCGGTCGACGAGCTCCTGCCACTGCTCTTTGCTGAGCTCCTGGCCTTGGCGGAAGCCCCACTGCCCACGGAACAGGGCGTTCTTGTTGATGTGGCTGGTGATGGTCGGCAGGTCCAATTCATTGGCGTCGACGATACGCCGGCCCCAGAAAGGAGGCTTGGGGATGCGCGGCGGCGGGGGCGTGTCCGAGGGCACGTAGGCGGTGCCGACGAGGAGTTTCTCCTCGAGGATCTCGTGCGCGGTCTTGACCTTGGCCACGCGTGCGACCTTGGTCGTGAGCTTGAATTGCTCGCGCGGGATCTGCTCGCAGAGCTCGTCCATGAGCTGCAGGCCGTCGAAGGCATCGGCGGCGTACCACACCTGGTGCGGATGCTTCTTCTCAGCGCCGGGCTCGGCGTGGTACAGCGCCCGCAGGTCGTTCTCGACGTAGGCGCGGTTCAGTGCCGCGCCGCCAAGGATGACCTGCGGCGACAGTCCACGAGCCTGGAGGTACTCGAGGTTCTCCTTCATCACCACTGTCGATTTCACCAGCAGGCCGGACATGCCGATGGTGTCGGGCTGGTGCAGCTCGACGGCCTTCATGATCTCATCGATGGGCTGCTTGATGCCGAGGTTGATGACCTTGTAGCCGTTGTTGGTGAGGATGATGTCGACGAGGTTCTTGCCGATGTCGTGGACATCGCCCTTCACCGTCGCTAGGACCATGGTGCCCTTCTGGCTGCCGGCGACGCGGTCCATGTGCGGCTCGAGGTGCGTGACCGCGGTCTTCATGGTCTCGGCTGATTGCAGCACGAACGGCAGCTGCATCTTCCCCGAGCCGAACAGCTCACCGACGGTCTTCATGCCCTCGAGCAGGTGCTGGTTGATGATCTCGAGCGGCTTGAGGCCCTCGGCCATGGCTTCGTCGAGGTCGCTGCCGATGCCGATCTTCTTGCCGTCGACGATGCGCCGCCTGAGGCGCTCGGTGATCGGCAGCTTCTCCGTCGATTCGACCTGCGCCGCTTGGCTGGTGCCGGCGTTGGTGAAATGGTCGACGAACTTGAACAGCGGATCGTAGGTGCATTCACCGTCGGCGGAGAACTCGCGACGATCATAGATCAGGTCGCGGCAGAGCTTCAGCTCGGCTTCGGGGATCTGGCTGATGGGCAGGATCTTCGAGGCATTGAGGATCGCCGAGGTCAAGCCACGCTGGATGGCCTCATCGAGGTACACTGAATTAAGCACCCGGCGGGCATTGGGTTTGACGCCGAAGGAGATGTTCGACAAGCCGAGGGTGAAGCCGACATCGGGGAAGCGCGCCTTGACGGCGGCGATACCTTCGAGGGTCCACAGGCCAAGCTTACGCGTGTCCTCGTCACCCTGGGTGATGGGGAAGGTCAGCAGGTCGAAGAGGATCGCCGAGCCGGGGATGCCGTGGCGCTCGGTGATCAGGCGGTAGATGCGCTCGGCGATCGCCAGCTTGCGCTCGACCGATTTGGCCATCCCCGCTTCGCGGTCCTCGTCGATGGTCAGGGCCACCAGGGCCGCGCCATAGCGCTTGGCCAGCCGGCAGACCTGGTCGAGTTTCTCTTCACCATCCTCGAGGTTCACCGAATTGATGATGGCGCGCCCGCCGAGGTGCTTGAGCGCCTCTTCGAGGACATCGGTCTGCGTCGAGTCGACCATGATCGGGATCTGCACGGCGGTGGCGAAACGCGCCATGACCTCGCCCATCTCCTTCTTTTCGTCGCGGCCGGTCCATGCTACCGAGACGTCGAGCACGTGGCTGCCTTCGGCGACCTGCTCTTGCGCCAACGACACCATGCCGTCCATGTCGCCCTTGAACATCAACTCGCGGAAGGCCTTCGAGCCGGTGGCGTTGGTGCGTTCGCCGATCAGCAGGATGCCGGTGTCCTGCACCAATGGCGTGGTCCCATAGAGCGACGACAGCGAAGGCGTGAACGAGTTCGGGCGGGCGCGGCCGGGGGTCAGGCCCTTGCACGCCGCGGTCACCGCACGGATGTGATCCGGATTGGTGCCGCAGCAGCCACCGACGGTATTGATGCCGTATTCAGTGATGAATTTGCGATGCCATTTGGCGAGCTCGGCCGGCGTCAGATCGAACACCGCCCGGCCGCCGACATTACGCGGCAGGCCGGCGTTGGGCAGGCAGCTGACCCAGCGCGTGCTGTTTTGGCCGA
>JBILBP010000358.1:0-3036 GCA_044353645.1 Planctomycetota bacterium
GAAACAAAACGCAGCCTGATGACAAGGACGTATTGCATGGCCACATCCAGCTGCGCTTGAGGCCGATCAACCGAGACAACGCAGGTGAGCTCCAGCGGCAAGGTGCTTGAGGCGCTGGGAGGCGATGCGATGGGAGGCGATGCGATAGGAGAGAGACTGCGAGCCTCCTGCCACGCCGCACAGTCCGCTCGCAGCTGCGCTTCCCAGGATCCGCCGGCGCCAGCCGGAGCGAAAAAAGCGCGAGGATCCGCCACTGAAAACGGAGGCGAGCCTGGTTTTTAGTGGAGGCGGCGCATTTTGGTGGCACCGAACTTCATTTGATTGGCTTCGACGACTTTGGCCTCAAGCGACTGGCGTTTCGCCGGATCTTTTTCGACTTCGGCGAGTTTGCTCAGCAGGGGTACGGCTTGCGCCAGGACCTTGATCGCCTCGCCATAGAGGCGATCACGCTCGGAACTGTTGCCTTTATCGATGGCATCGGAACAGAATTTGGCGCCTTGTTCGTAGAGCGCGAGGGCCTTGGCTTCGTCGGGCGTGCCGGTGATGGTCGAGAGACTTGCCGGATCTTCGATGACCGGCTCATGGGCGACGAGCGGAGCACCGACGCTGGCGGCACGGGCCTTGATCTCAGCCAAGCGCCGAGTTTCTTCTGCGTCCGCCTGGCGTTGGGTCTCCTTGGCTGCCGCCAGCAGCTCCGCGGTTTTTCCCTCATAGTATAGGCGCGCCTGGCGGCCTTGTTCGGTGTCCTTGTAGCGCCGCTCAATGATCGACATGTACGAGGCGGCCTGCATCTTATTGCCACTCTTCAAATGCGAGATGAGATTCGCATAGAGCGCACCGGCGCGATCTTCACGAACGGTGGTCACTAGTTTCGCATCCAGCAGCAGGGCTTGGTGCAGGGCGTCAACGACCTGGTCATCGAGGCGATGTTGGAAGGCGAAGCGACCGATATCATACCACGCCATGGGATCGTGGACCTCGACACCGACCAGGGTCTTGCGGAAGGCATCCAACTGCTGGGCTTTGCTGTTGCGGGTGGTGACCTGATCGACGAGTTTGACTACACCGAGGTTCTGATCCGACAATTCGCTGGCGATGTAGCCTTTGTTGCCCTTGACCAGGAAATTGACCGGGCCGAGCTTGCGCTGGGCGGCGATATAGCCCAGAGGATCGTTTTCGACGGGCGGCGAATCCTTGTCGCTGCCGGTGATCGGTACGGCATAGGTGGGCTCCCGCGTACCACTGAGCACCACCAGGCTGGGATGGGTATCATAGCCACGCGCCAGCTCATCACGGTCGGAGAGCTTGGCGAACAACTGCTGCATCAACGGGGCGATGGTGATGATATCCTTCACCCGCTGTGCCTGCGCAGGCGTGCCGGTGAGTTCCTTGGCGCGGCGGGCGCTGCTGATGGCGAGGTCGAATTTGTAGTTGTGGTAGGCTTTTTCCGCCTCAGACAGGAGCGTCGCAACCTTGCCATCGACCACCGCCGCCGCCGGCGGGTTGACCACCATCGGCGCGCTCACCGGTGCCGCCGCTACCGGCTTGGTGGGCACCGCCAATTTCACCGACGTCGCCAAGGCGGCTTCGTGATCCCTTGCTTCCAAGCTGGTCTGCATGGCGCCGGGCAGCACCGGCTCAGCACCGTCATCGCCCGGTTTGGCCGGCGATCCGAACCAGCCGCGAGGAACCTGCGGGGCGTAGACCGCGACACCGATCACCGTACCGACGACACCGGCGAAGAGCAGATAACCAACACCAAAGGGACGGGGCATAGCAGGACTCTCCAACGAGGGCAGATCGTGGAAGGATGGTGAAGGTTCTGCTTCTTCAACAGCTTACGAGCCAGATGAGTGATAGCGGCTGATACCCCGCTGCCACAAGAGATTGGCGAAAGCCAAGCTCGCCACCGCCACCAGCGGGGTCAGCAAGCCCGGTAACCAGGGGGTCGGATGCTGGCCAAGAAACAGGCTGGCGGGATAGAAGGCCACGAAGGAGAAGGGAATCACCAGGGTAATCAGCAATTTCAAAGACCAATGGTAGATGCCGTTGGGCCACCGTCCGAACTCCATGAGGTTGTACACCGGGGGCACCATGCCCACCCGATCTTCAAACCAGAAGCCGGTGGCCGCAAAGGCCATGAACACCGCGACCACCACCCCGAACGCCGACATCTGCATGAGCCCCAGCAACAGCAGGTGACCGGGATCGAAGTCCATGCCGGGAAGCCGAGCCGCCGCCACGACCATGATCGCAATCCCCATAATCGCTCCGCCGAGATCTTCGATGGCGATGCGATCGAAGCAGACCTGCAAGAAGGACGGGTACGGCCGCAACAATACCCGATCGAGGGCGCCGTTGATCAGGTAGGTCGAAGACAGCTGGTAGAGATTCCCGCACAAGCAGTGGAACAGACCGATCGGCACCAAAGAGAAGCCGAGCACGAAGAGCAGCTGATCAGCGCTATAGCCGCCGATCGCCTGGGTCTTGCTGGTGTAGATCTGCAACATCGCCAGGGCCACCAGCCCACGCATGATTTCATCGAGACCCTGCAACAGCAGGTCGCCACGGTATTGCAGTCGGCGCTTGAGGACGGTGATGAACAACAGCCAGCCGATGCGGAGGATGCGCATGTCCACGACCATGCCCGGGCCGGGCGGGATTCAATCGCTTAGGGCTCTGTCAGGAATAGATGCGCAAGCCATCCTCGATCATCTATTCCCGACAGGCTCCTCGGTTGTCGCTCGTCATAGCAAGGGCGGTCATTGCGGTTTAATGAGAAAAAATCGTTCCGCCGCGGCGCGCGCTTATCCGCAGAAGATCCAATAGAGCATCAAGGCCATGAACACTCCCACGCGTACGAGGGTCGCACGCGGCCACGCGGTTGGCTCCTCGGCTTGGCAAGGAATGAACACCAGCGGCCAAGCGAGAATCACCAGCGGCGGCGGAAAATTCATCGGCACCCGCCCGGGCAGCTGATCAGCGAGGTTCACCGCCAGGACGATAACCTGGAGGGCGCCTTCGAGCACCAGGTAG
>JBILBP010000360.1:0-3031 GCA_044353645.1 Planctomycetota bacterium
GGCTTAGCCATCAAGGCCCGCGCCAAGCACAGGCGCTGACGTTGACCGCCGGAAAGGGTGACACCACGTTCGCCGACTTCGGCAGCGAGGCCCTGCGGCAAGGCGGCGACGAAGTCCTTGGCAGCGGTGCGCTCGAGGGCCGACCACATCTCGGCTTCGCTAGCCTGCGGCGCGGCCATCAGCAGGTTGCCGGCGATCGAATCCGAGAACAGGAAGCTGTCCTGCTGCACCACCTGGATGCGGCTGCGGAGCTCCGCCAGGCGCAAGGTGCGCACATCCACTCCGTTCAGGCGCACGCAGCCGCCGTCGGGATCACGCAGGCGCGGGAGCAGGCTGGCGAGCGTACTCTTGCCCGCGCCGGTAACCCCGACCAGGGCCACTACCTCGCCCGGACGCAGCTCGAGATCGAGCTGATCGAGGATCGGTGGGCCACCACGCGGATCGTCGACGCGGATCGCTTCCAGACGTAATACGCCCGCCGAGGCTGTACCCTGGCCCTCGCGCACGGTCGGGACGGCATCGAGCAGCTCGGTGATGCGCTCGGCGGAAGCCCGGGCATCGGCGAAGGTCTGCACCAGGCGGCCGATGCCCTCGATGCGGAACACCAAACTCTGCATGGCCATCACGGCGGCGATCAGCTCACCGACGTTCATCAATCCACGCGCGACCAGCCAGGCCCCGACCATGAGCACCCAGGCGACGCCGAAGGCGACCACGATCTGCGGTACCGGTAGGCGCACGGCGGTGTAGGTCAGTGCCTCGCCGGCAGCGTTGACATAGGCGGTAATGCGCGTGCGGAAGCGTTCGCTGCGCACGTTTTCGAGGGCGAAGGCCTTGATCACGCGCACGCCATGGACGCCCTCGCTGAGGTCCTGCGCGACGTGGTCGTAGGCGGCATCAGTGGCGCGGTCGAGAGCCACCAGACGATCGGCGTGCGACCACGCCAAGCTGATCGCCGCCACCAGCAGCACGGCCGGGGCCAGCGCCAGCAGTGGATGATACCAGGTCAGCAAAGCCAGAGTGCCGAGCAGGATCATGCCCAGTTCGAGGATCGTGCGGTAGCCGCCGACCACCGCATCGCGAACCTTGTCGCTATCGCGGGTCGCGCGATTGATCAGCTCGCCGGCGCCATGGCGTTGATGGTAGCCGAGATCGAGGGCCTGGACCTGGGTCAGCACCTGGTCGCGCAGATGGAAGAGCAGACGCTGACCGAGGGTCAGGCTGAACACCGTCGTCGCGTAGTGGGCCACCGCGCGCACGACGGTGAACCCGATCAGGACTCCCGCCCACCACCAGGCACGCGAAAGATCCAGCCCGCCATCGGCCTGACGCACCACCGCCCGTCCGCTTTCGACGTCATGCAAGGCCAGGCCGATCAACCATTGACTGAAGGGCTGCGCCAAGTTCACGACCATGGCCGCCAACGTCACGCTGATGAACAGCCCGGGGACGCTGGCATAATAGGAGCAACAGCGCCACAGCGGGTTACGATGCCGATCAGCCATATCGAGTCAGAATCATACGTCGGCCTCAGGTGGCACCAGTCCAAGCCGGCCTTGCTGCCAGTAATCCGGCTGTCTCCAAGGCGCAGGGATCGAGACGCAATACCTCGATGCCCCAGCCCAGGCGGACTTGGCGCAATCTTGATGAGCAATCCATCGCGGAATCATGAGGTATTCGACCAGTTGTGCATCGACGCAGCCGGTTCGAAAAATAGCGTCTCAGCAACAGATACATAACTACATATGCCAATCTTGACGGAGGACTCCTGACGCTCCAGCATGCTACCATGTCACAAGAAGCCTCCCCAATTAAGACCTTAGCCATGGGCGGCATGGCCATGGCGGCGATCATTCTCGCCATCGTGGTCGGCATCAAGACCTTCTCCGATCCCACCTCCGTCGCGAGAAATCCGCCCACCGAACTCATCTCCGGGCAGTGGATACGGGCCACGGGGGAGGTGCCTCTCGAGTCCTCTCACGGTACGCCGACAGAATACCTGCTGACCAAGGATCTGATCAGCTTCGATGCCAGCAATGCCATCGGCAGCTCCGGTACCGTGGCACTGACCTATGCCGATGGCTCGATCATCACTGCCAAGGTCATGCTCTCAGAGAACGGCAATCTCGTGGCGCAGGTCTCGACCAAGACCGGCAAACTCACCCAGATATCCATCTCCCAATTCGATGAAAACGGACCGCTGTACGTCAGCGACGGCCTTTCGAGCCTCGAGTTCGAAGCCGCAAAATAATCAGCGAACTTGCGCGGTGCACCTGAAGCGTGGGGATCTCCCACGTTTTTTTCGTCTACTATCCTCGCTGCGCCCGGCATCCTCAGTCGCGGCGGGCGATCTGACGGCATATTGCCGCCGCGGCCATGCCCGCGCCAAAACCATTATCGATATTGACCACGGTGATGCCGGCGGCGCATGAAGTGAGCATGGCGAACAAAGCCGTACGCCCGCCCTCGGCGACGCCGTAGCCGATTGAGGTCGGCACGCCGATCACCGGGGCATCGATCAGGCCCCCGACCACCGAGGGCAGCGCCCCCTCCATGCCGGCGATGACCACCACTACCCGACAGGCGCGGATACGTTCAAGATTACCAAGCAGCCGATGCAAGCCCGCGACGCCGCTGTCGCGGATGCGATCGACCTCGACGCCTGCCAAGCCCAGGGTCAGGGCGCATTCTTCGGCCACCGGCTCGTCGGCAGTGCCGGCACTGACCACCGCCACCGGACCGAGATGCGCCGCCGGCATGCCGACAAGGAAACAGCGGCTGCGGAAATGCGCCTGGCCCTGCGGCAAGGCCACGGTGAGGGCGGCGAGGGCCTCGGGGGCGGCGCGGGTCACCAGGACCCGGCCGTGATGTCCGGCGATGAGCGTCGCCGCCGCGAGCACTTCCTCGACGGTCTTGCCCTGCCCGAAGATGACTTCGGGAAAACCACAGCGGCGTGCGCGATCAAGATCGAGATTGAGCGAGTCCATGCCCACACCTTTGCGCCCGCGGCGCGACAAGGAAGGCGCAAGCC
>JBILBP010000361.1:0-3019 GCA_044353645.1 Planctomycetota bacterium
CCAGAGGTCGGCTCGTCGAGGATCAGCAGCGGCGGACGGCCGAGCAGGGCCTGGGCCACGCCCACGCGTTGACGGTTGCCCTTCGATAGCTTGCGGATGTGGCGGAGGGCGTTCTCGCCGAGCCAGGTGGCCTCGATGGCCTCGACGACTTCGCGACGGCGCTCGGCCTTGGGCACGCCCTTGAGGCGCGCGACGTGGTCGAGGTAAGCGGTCACAGTCATGTCGAGGTACAGCGGCAACTCTTCTGGCAGGTAGCCGATAGCCTTGCGGCAGGCCAGCGGATCGCTGAGCAGATCATGGCCGGCGATCGTCGCCGCGCCCGAGGACGGCGCGAGGAAGCCCGTGAGCAGCTTCATGGTCGTTGATTTGCCGGCGCCGTTGGGCCCCAGGAAACCGACGATCTCGCCCGGTTCGAGGGTGAACGAGACGTCGTGCAGAGCCTGGAAGGTGCCGAAACGCTTGGTGAGATTGGTGGCGCTGAGGATCGCCATGGTCGATCAGAGCGCCTCGCGCAGGAAGGTGATCACCGCATTGCGCACCGCCTCGGGCTTTTCGCGATGCACCGCATGGCCGGCATCGGCGATCAGCTGCAGACGGCTGTTGGGTAGGGCGGCGGCCATCTCCCGCATGCGCTGGCAATAGGCGCGGTCGCTGTCGCCGGCGATCAGTAGCACCGGGATCGTCAGCGTGCCCAGGCGCGGCGCGAGGTCTTCCATCGCTCCATGCGAAAGGTGACGCAGGACGCCCGCCAGGCATAGGGGATCCTGGTTGAGGCGCAGGCTGCGCAGGGATTCCTCGACTTCGCGCGACAAGGGCCGGGCCGGGCGCAGGGCTGGGCTTGCCTCCCACCATGCCGTGAAGGGGCTGATGCCGTCCTCTTCGAGGATCTGCGCCAGGCGTTCATCGCGTTGCAGGCGCAGGGCGCGCTCGCGGGGATCGGCGATACCTTGTCCGGAACTGACCAGGATCAGGCGCCGCACGCGACCGGGGTGATCGAGCGCCAGCTGCAGGGCGACGCGACCGCCCAAGCTGTACCCTAGCAGGTCATCACCGCCCGTGCTCGCCAGGTGCGGGACGATGGCGGCGGCTGTCGATGCCAGGGTCGTCCCCGGCGGGCAGGGTTTGGCGCCATGGCCCGGCAGCACTGGGCAGCGCACCGGCAGATGGTTGGCGAAGAACTCCGACCAGACCTGATCGGTTTCGGTGAATCCATGCAAGGCAACGAGCATGCGCGAAATGATAGCCTGCGACCTGGGTTTGAAAGGTCGTAGGGGGCAGCCGCTTATTCAGCGTCGTCGGTACGGTCGCTGGCCGCCGCGCCGACGCTGCTGCTACTGATGCTAATGCCGAGGGCGCCGGCGGCGTCAGTGGTTTTCTTCTTCAGCTGTCCGCAGGCGGCGTCGATGTCGGCCCCGCGTTGGCCACGCACGGTGGTGTGGCCGCCGTGTTCACGCACGAGGGCGTCGAAAGCCAGGACCTGGCCGTGGAAAGGCCGCTTATGCGGAGTCTCCAGAACCGGGTTGTAGGGGATGAGGTTGATGTGCGCCCCGAAACGCCGACCGACGTCGGCGAGGCTCTCGGCATGGGCCGGAGTCATGTTTTTATCGGCTAATAAAACGTATTCCAAAGTCATCCGTCGACCGACCTTGGTCGCATACTCGTCCATTGCCGCGAGCACATCTGCCAGCGGCCAGCGGCGATTGAGGGGCACGATCTGACTGCGGGTATCGTCATCGGCGGCGTGCAGGCTGAAGGCCAGGGTCACCTGCGGTTCGTCGAGCGCTAACTGGCGGATGCGTTTGGGCACGCCGCTGGTCGAGATGGTGAAGCGACGCCGGCCCATGCCCAGACCCTTGTCCTCGCCAAGCACGCGGATGGTCTGCAGGACGTTGTCGTAGTTGAACAGCGGCTCGCCGGAACCCATGAAGACGACGTTGGTCACCGGTCGACGCTGCTGATGGTAGAAGATCTGCCAGGCGATCTCGCCAGCGGTCAGATCGCGCTCAACGCCGTTGAGCCCCGAGGCGCAGAAGGTGCAGCCTACCGCGCAGCCGACCTGCGATGAGACGCAGATGGTATGGCGATCGGCGGTGGGGATGGAAACGCACTCGACGAGCTTGCCGTCTTGCATGCGCAGGAGTGATTTAACCGTACCATCGCGGCTCTCCTGACGCTCGTGCTCGACCCCCGGGAGGAGGGTGAACTCGGCATCGAGGCGGGTGCTGACGTCCTGCGGCAGGCCTTTGATATCGGCAAAGCGCTGCGGCCCGGGGATTCGCCACAGACCCTGGAACAACTGTTCGCCGCGAAACGCGGGTAAACCGATCGCCGTCGCCCAGCTGCGCATCTGCGCCAGGGACATGCCGTAAAAATCAACCATGTGTTGACCATAGTCCTTCGCCAAACACCGGAAGCGCTGATCGCCAGCCGGGGTTAGCGAGTGGTTGCCGCCTTAGGCCGCAAGCTACTGTAGTCGGCATGCCTACGTTGGAATGCTCAGGTCTCGAACTTACCCTCTCCGAGGAATGCATCCTCGGCCGTCATCGCGCCAGCGGGTTGCAGATCAAGGATGACGCCGCCAGCCGCCAGCATGCGAAGATCTTCATCGCTGAGGGGCTCTGGTGGGTCGAGGATCTCAAGTCCGCCAACGGCACCTCGCTCAATGGTCAGAAGATCACCGGTCGCAAACGACTGCGCAACCGAGACCAGCTCGGCATCGGCCAGGTCATCATCACCTTCAATGACGCCGGCGAGGGCACCGCCGCGCTGGCGGCGATCAAGAATCCGGAAGTGCCGGCGGTGGATATGTCGGCCCTGGTTGGCACCACTATCAGCGGTTATCGCCTCGATCGCTACCTCGGCCGGGGTATGCTCGGGGCGGTCTTTTATGCGCAGCAACTGAATCTCGAACGTCCGGTGGCGTTCAAGATCTTCGAACCCCAGCGCTGCGTGCGCGATGCCCAGCTGGCCAAGCGCTTCCTCGCCGAGGCCGGCAAGGTCGGCAGCGTTAGCGATGACG
>JBILBP010000063.1:0-10240 GCA_044353645.1 Planctomycetota bacterium
CGCAGGTCGCCGCCGGCCACCGCCAGCAGGCGTTCGCAAAAACGCACCACCGGCTCGTTGGTGGTGTTGGCAAGCAGGACGTGCTCGAAACGATCGGCCTGGGCATGGAGCGCCGCCGTCAGCCGCGGATGGCGATGACCGAGGGCCTTGCACCACCATGAGCTGATGGCATCGATGAGGGTCGTGCCATCGGCGAGCTGCAGGTGGCAGCCCTGGGCGCCGACGATCTCCAGGGGCGGGAAATCGTGGTAGTCACGCATCTGCGCGCAGGGGTGCCAGAGGACGTTGAGATCGCGTTCGACAAGGGTCATGGAAGAGCGGCCATGCGTGGGGCGGGGGAAGCGCATGGTGCGTACCCGGGATCGATGCAAAGCGGCGCCCGCCGCCGGTCTGGACATTGTCTCCGGGCGGTGATCGGCATCATTCTGTCGCAAAAATTCGTCATTCCCCGTTGCCCAGGTCACTCATGGTCCGCTATCTCCTGCCAGTGCTGTCGTTCTTTCTAGTGTTCTCCCTGGTCGGTTGCGGTTCGCCGCCAGCAGTGCCGGTGGCCGGTCCGCCCGAGGTCGTGGTGCTGCAGGTCATCGCCCGCAACATTCCCGAGAACGCGACCTTCGTCGGCAGCACGGTGGCCAACCGCACCGTCAACCTCGCGGCGCGGGTCACCGGCACCTTGCGTGAGCGGCCTTATGTCGAGGGTGCGGTGGTCGCCGCCGGCGCGCCGCTATTTGTGCTCGATCCCCGTGAATTCGAGGCCTCGGTGCAGGCCGCCGAAGCCCAGGTGGCTAATGCTGCCGCCCAGCTGGTGAAGGCCGAAGCCGACTTCAATCGCATCGAGCCGCTGGTGAAGACCGGCGTCGTGGCGCAGACCGATCTCGATGCCAAGCGCGCGGCGGTGCTCATGGCCAAGGCCGAGGCCCTGGGCAGCGAGGCGGCCCTCGCACAGGCCCGATTGAATCGCGAATACGCCACCGTCACCGCGCCCTTCGCCGGCATCATCGGCAAGGCCAGCGTCGACCCCGGCGCCCTGGTCTCACCTTCGACGGGGACCTTGGCGGTGCTCGATCAGGTCGATCCCATGGCCATCCAGTTCACGGTCGCGGAATCGGCGCTGCTGAAGTGGCGCAAGGAGCTCACCAGCGGGGCGATCAAGGCGCCGCTCGCCGATCAGCTGACGCTCACCGCGCAACAGATCGACGGCTCGATCTATCCGCAGGAAGGGCACATCTCCTTCCGCGACGTGCGCATCGATTCGCAGACCGGCACGGCCCTCATCCGCGCCACCTTCCCCAATGCCCAGGGTCAGCTGCGCGCCGGCCAGTTCATGCGCGTGAGCCTGTCGGGAGCGACGCGGGTCGACGCCATCGTCATCCCCCAGGCGGCGGTGGTGCAATCGCCGACGGGGGCATCGGTGATGGTCGTCGACGCGGGCGGCAAGGTCGAGGCGCGGCTGGTGGAGCTGGGCGCTTGGGACGGCACCAACTGGGTCATCACCAGCGGTTTGAAGAGCGGTGAGACGGTCATCGTCGAAGGTCTTCAGAAGGCCCGCCACGGTGCCGTGGTCAAGGCTACTCCAGCCGCACCTGCCGCGCCCGTAGCGAAGTGAGGTCGCGGTGTTCTCCAAGTTCTTCATCGATCGTCCGGTCTTTGCCAGCGTCCTCTCGATCCTGATCGTCCTCGGCGGGACGCTCGCCTACTTCGCCCTGCCGGTGGCGATGTTCCCGCAGGTCGTGCCGCCGATGGTCACCATCACCGCCAACTATCCGGGCGCCGATGCCAAGACGGTGGCCGAGACGGTGGCCTCGCCGATCGAACTGCAGCTCTCGGGCGCTGATCGTCTGCTCTATTTCCAATCGTTCTCGAGCAACGACGGACGCTTGGCGATCCAGGTGACGTTCAATGTCGGCACCGACCTCGCCCTCGCCCAGGTCGATGTCCAGAATCGCGTCAACCAGGCCACCGCCAGCCTGCCCGAGGAAGTCCGCCGCCAGGGCGTGACGGTGCTCAAGAAGAGCAGCAACATCCTCTGCATGTTCACCATCAATTCGAGCGATACGCGGTGGAATCAGCTGTATCTTTCGAATTACGCGAAGATCAATCTGCTCGATCGGGTCAAGCGCGTCAAAGGCGTGGGCGATGCCCTGGTCTATGGCGCCGGCGATTACGCGATGCGCATCTGGCTCGATCCGGACAAGCTGGCGCAGCGCAATCTGACCGTCGGCGATGTGAAGCAGGCGGTGCAGGATCAGAACGGCATGTACGCCGCCGGTCGCATCGGCCAGCGCCCCGGCCCGTCCGAGGTGCAGCTGACCGTGCCGGTGACGACCTCGGGCCGCCTGACCACGCCGGCGGCCTTCGCCGGCATCATCCTGCGCTCTAATCCCGATGGTTCGAAGATCACCATCGCCGACATCGGACGGGTCGAGCTCGGCGGCAAGGCCTACGATCAGTTCGCGCGCTACCAGGGGCGCGACACCACCAACCTCATGGTCTACCTTCAGGACGGCGCTAACGCCCTGGTAACCGCGGCGGCGTTGAAGAAGGAGATGGACGAGGCCGCGAAGTCCTTCCCCGACGGCGTGACCTATGCCATGCCCTTCGACAGCACGAGCTTCATCAATGTCTCGATCGAGGCGGTGATCCACACCCTGATCGAAGCCATCGTGCTGGTGCTGATCGTGGTCTTCGTCTTCCTGCAGAGCTGGCGCGCGACCTTGATCCCTTTGCTGGCGGTGCCGGTGTCGGTGATTGGGACGTTCGCCGGGCTGATGTTCCTGGGTTTTTCGGTGAACACCCTGACCCTCTTCGGGTTGGTCCTGGCCATCGGCATTGTCGTCGATGACGCCATCGTGGTCGTCGAGAACGTCGAGCGGATTATGGCCGAGACCGGAAAATCAGTGCGCGATGCGACGATCCAGGCAATGAACGAGGTCACTGGACCGGTGGTGGCGATCGTCCTCGTGCTCTCGGCGGTGTTCGTGCCGGTGGCCTTCATGAGCGGCCTGACCGGTCTCTTCTATCAGCAGTTCGCGCTTACCATCGCTGTCTCGGTGGCGATCTCGGGCCTAGTCGCCCTGACTCTCTCGCCGGCTCTCTGCGTGCTGCTGCTGAAGCCCGGGCACGGCCGTCCGGCCCTGCCCTTCCGCATTTTCAATCGCGGCTTCGAGGCCATGACCAACGGCTATCTGCGCGTTGTCAGCGGCCTCCTGCGCCATGTGTTGATCGGCCTGGTGCTGTTCGCGGTCATCGGCGCCGCCACCTACCAGCTGTTCAAGATCGTGCCGGGGAGCTTCATCCCCGGTGAGGATCAAGGCTATGTCATGACCTCGGTGGTGCTCCCCGATGGCGCCTCACTTGAGCGTACCGATGCCATGTGCCGCAAGGTCGAGGACTACTTCATGAAGCAGCCGGCGGTGTCGGAGGTCATCACCCTCGGGGGCATGAACATGCTCGCTGGCGGCTCGAATGCGACCAATGCCTCGACGCTGTTCATCGTCCTCAAGCCCTGGGAAGAGCGCAAAGGCAAAGAGCTCGGCGTGGCGGCGCTGCTGATGGGCGCTTGGCAGCATTTCAAGAACGATCCGGCAGCGGTGATCCTGCCCTTCAATCCGCCGCCGGTGATCGGCCTCGGCACGCGCGTCGGCGTCGAGTTCCAGTTGCAGGATCGCGCCGGCAACGGCCTCGGTGAGCTATCGCAGGCCACCGCCAAGCTTACCGCCTTGCTCAACAAAGAACCCTCGGTGGTTCAGCCGATGACCGTCAACACCTACGCCCAGGCGCTGTTGCGGGTCGAGGTCGACAATGAGCAGATCAAGACCATGGGCCTCTCGAATCAGGAAGTCTATTCCGCCCTGCAGGTGAATCTCGGCTCGTTGTACGTGAATGACTTCAATCTCTTCGGCCGGGTGTGGCAGGTGCAGCTGCAGGCCGAGCCGCAGTTCCGCGAGGGTCCGCAATCGATCAGCCGCATGTATGTGCGCAATTCTGCCGGGGCCTTGCTGCCGCTGGCCGGGGTGCTCAAGCAGACCTGGTTGCCGGGCCCGAATCTGGTCACGCGCTTCAACAATTTCCCGTCGGTGGCTTTCACCGCCGGCTCGGCGCCAGGCTATTCCACCGGCCAGGTCATGGAGGCGGTGGAGCGCGCGATGCACGAGCTGCCTCCGGGCTACGCTATCGAATGGTCGGGCACCTCGCTGCAGGAACGTCTCGCGGGCAGCCAGCTGGGGCCGATCCTGGGCTTCGGCATGCTCGTGGTGTTCTTAGTTCTGGCGGCGCAGTACGAGTCTTTCCGTATGCCGTTGGTGGTGATGCTGGCGGTACCCTTCGGCTTGTTCGGGGCCTTGGGCGCGTGTTGGCTGGTTGGGCTGCCGAACAACATCTACGTGCAGATCGGCCTGCTGGTGCTGGTCGGCTTGGCGGCGAAGAACGCCATCCTCATCGTCGAGTTCGCAGCCGAGCAGTCTCATGCCGGCAAGTCGCCCTTCGACGCCGCGCTCGCTGCCGCCCGTCTGCGCTTCCGTCCGATCCTGATGACCTCGTTGGCCTTCATCCTCGGTGTGGTGCCGCTGATCCTGTCTTCTGGTGCTGGCGCCGCCGGTCGCATCTCGATCGGCATCGGCGTCTTCGGCGGCATGGTCGCGGCGACCATCTTGGCGGTGCTGTTGGTGCCGTTGTTCTATCGCCTGATCGCTCCCGCGCACAAGGCGGCGGCGGTTGGTTCGCTAGACAAGCCCGCCGACAAGAGACCCGATGAGCATGCGCCGCATTGAGTAGATGCGGGATAGTGAGCGCCGGCTGCCCAGGCAGCCGGCGCTTTTTTCACCGCGCGCCCGGTTGCGGGATGATGTCGGCGGTGCCCAGTTCCTGGATCAGCACTGCGATCAGGCCGGTCCAGCCGGTCTGGTGCGAGGCGCCTAGGCCGGTGCCGTTATCGCCGTGGAAATATTCGTGGAACGGCAGCAGGTCGCGCCAGTGGGGGTCGTGCTGGAACAGGGCGTTGCTGCCCAGCGCCGGGCGGCGGCCAGCGGCATCCTTGGCGAGGAGGTTGATCAGGCGCACGGCCAGGGCATCGGCGACATCGCCAAGGTGCATGCGCGTGCCCGAGCCGCTGGGGAACTCCACCAGGTAGTCCGGTCCGAGGTGCAGGAACCAACGTTTGAGGGTGGTGATGAGCAGGTAGTTCACCGGCAGCCACACCGGGCCGCACCAGTTGGAATTGCCCCCGAAGAGGAACGTATCCGAGTCGCCGGGGACATAGCGCACGCTGTAGGGCGTCTGATCGACGAAGAATGTATACGGCTCGCGTTCGTGGAATTTCGATAGCCCGCGAATGCCGTAGGGCGAGAGGAATTCATCTTCATCGAGCATGCGCTTGAGGAGGGCCTCGAATTTCGTCTGACCGACCAGTGAACAGAGCATCGGCCCGCTGTGCGGCGGCACCAGCAAGAGGCTCTCGATCGCCTGCTGCAGACGTGGGCGGGTGGCGAGGATCGGTGCGAACTTTTGCAGTACCTGTAGCCGATCGAAGGTGCCCTTGGGCCAGATGGCGGTGGCGAACAGCGGGATGAGCCCGACCAGCGAGCGCACCTTGAGGGGGATCTTACGCTCCTTGATGCGCAGCACGTCGTAGAAGAACCCGTCATCGGCATCCCACAGATCGACGCCCTTGCCGCTGAGATTGCCGCCGATGTTGTTCATGGCCACGGCGAGGTAGAGGAAATGCTCGAGATAGCCGAGGGTCATCTCGCTATGACCGCTCGCGCCGTCGGTGAGTTCCAGGCCGATCAGGGCCATGTCGAGGCAGAACACACCCATCCACGCCGTGCCATCGCTCTGCTCGATGTGGCCGCCGGTGGGCAGCGGCTTCGAGCGATCGAAGACGCCGATGTTGTCGAGCCCGAGGAAGCCGCCCTGGAAGAGATTGCAGCCGGTGGCGTCCTTGCGGTTGAGCCACCACACGTAATAGGTCCCGAGACGCTGGAACATGGTGTCGAGGAATTCGCGATCGGCGGTGCCGGTGCGCTGGCGATCGATGTGGTAGACGCGGCGCACGGCGCGCGCGATCACCGGCGGATTGCAGTCGTCGAAATTCCATTCATAGGCCGGCACCGCGCCGTTGGCGCCCTGGAAGCGCGTTGAGACCAGCAGCAACAGCTGCTGTTTGGCGAACTGCGGATCGATGTAGGCCAGGGCGATGCAGTGGTAGGCGAGGTCCCAAGCGGCAAACCACGGATACTCCCATTTGTCGGGCATCGACATGATGTCGGCGGCGCAGAAGTGGTGCCAGTTCTGATTCCGCAACAGTCGTTCGTGCTGCTTGCCGTCCTCGCTCTCTTGGCGCGTCCACGCCGGCACGTCGTACGAGAACCATTGCTTCGACCACAGCATGCCGGCCCACGCCTGGCGCTGGATGAGCTTGTAATCGTCGGAGATCCCCGCCGGATGCAGGTGATTGTAGAAGGCGTCGGCCTCGTGCTGACGGGTGGTGAACAGCTGCGCGTGATCGGTGAAGGCCGGCGTCGCCGAGCTGCGCCGTAGGCGCAGGCGCACGGTGATGCTGCCGCCGGCGGGTACCGTCAGGTGATAGCGGGCAGCGGCCTTGGTGCCGTGCGCCTGTGGATTCACCGCCGTCGTTTCGCCATCGACGATGTAGGCATTGATGCCGTCCTTGACGTAGGGCGACTGGTTGGGCCGGCCCCACAGGCGCTGGCGGTTGCTGTCGTTCTCGCAGAACAGCAGCTCGGGCAGGGCGCCATCGGGACCGTGATCGCAGAGCAGCTGCCAGTCGCCGAGCAGCTCGTGCTGGGCGGCGATGATGCCGCCGGGTTGCGCCTGCAGCTGCGGTTTGCGGCCGGTGCCGACCTGTCGATCCGGACCCCACGACCAGGTGTTGCGGAACCACAACGTGGGCAGGACGTCGAGCGTCGCCGCTGCGTCGCCACGATTGGCGATGGTGATGGTGATCGCGATGTCATCGACCGCGGCCTTGGCGTAGGCGACCTCGATCGAGAAATAACGCTGATCGCTGAAGGCCCCGGTATCGACGAGTTCGTATTCGGTTTCGAGTTTCGAACGCGTCCGGTTGGTGGCTACCAGAGTGTCATAGGGGAATGCCGTCTGCGGATACTGGTAGACCATGCGCATCAGGGAATGCGTCGGCGTGGCGTCGGTGTAGAAGTAGTATTCTTTCACGTCCTCGCCGTGATTGCCTTCGCCGTTGTCGAGGCCGAAAAAGCGCTCTTTCAGAATCGGGTCGCGGCCATTCCACAACGCGAGGGAGAAGCACAGCAGCTGGTCGCGGTCGCTGATCCCGGCGATGCCATCTTCGCCCCAGCGGAAGGCGCGCGAGCGGGCATGGTCATGCGGAAACGAGCGCCAGGCATTGCCGGTCTCGCTGAAGTCTTCGCGGACGCTGCCCCAGGCGCGATCGCTGAGGTACGGTCCCCAGGCCTTCCAGGCCTCGCCCTCGCTCTCTCCCTCGCCCCCGAGGCGCTGGCGTTCGGGATCGGTCGTCGTGTGGGTCGTGTTGTGAGCAGCCACCGGGGGAGTACGGGTCATGAGGCCTCCTGGGAAAGAATTGCCGACAGGCTCCTAGGCAGGGAGGTGAGTCAATATCAGACCGAGAGGCTAACCTACGGCTGGCGGCGCGCTGGTCCCGCGCACCGCGCGCCACATGGCGACTTCATCGCAGTCGAGGAAGCGATGACAGCGCACGCATTCGCTCCACACCTTGGTCGGCAGGCGTGCGCGATCGACGCGCACGAAGCCCAGCTTGGTGAAGAATTCCGCCTGATAAGTCAGGCAGAAGAGGCGCTCCAGGCCGAGATCGCGGGCGGCGGCGAAACAGGCCTCGACCAGGGCGCGACCGACACCGTGGCCATGCGCGGCCTTGGCCACGGCGAGGGCCTTCAGTTCGCCGATGGTATCGGTGTCGATGTGCACGGCGGCGCATCCCACCAGGCCGCCGACGTCGGCTTCGGCGATGATGAAATCGCGGACATTTTCATAGAGCTCGCCGAGCGGACGGCTGAGCATCAGCTTGTCGGCGGCGAACTGGTTGATCAGGGCATGCATCGCCGGCACATCACCGAGGCGTGCGGGGCGGACGCGGAGGCTGAAGGTGAGTTGCTGGCTGGCGGGCGGGGGTGCGAGAATAGTCACAGGAGGGTGGTTCAGTAGCGCCGCAGGCCGGGCCGGGCGGCGGCGCTTGCCGAGCTGTTGGGCAAGGGGGCATGCACGTTGGGCTGGGCGGGAATCACGGCATCGAGGCGATCGATGAGTTTGCCGAGGTATTGCCGGCGGGCTTCGATGACCTCGAGCTCGCTTTTGCGCGCGCGCAGCTCTTTGACCTCGGGCTGCTCGCCGACGTACTGGGTCATGAAGTCGGCCTCTTGAAGGGCGGTGAGGATCTCGGTCTGCTGACTGTCGAGGGTCACCAACTCATCAGCGTACTTCTTGCGATAACGCTTGAGGACGTCGATTTTCTGACCGTCGGACAATACTACTGCTAGAGGCTGGGCAGGCATGGTCGCTAATCTAGGGGCTACCCGTCAGGTCTCAACCCTGCCTGCCCAGGCCCTTGACGGAAGTAAGCGGGAGTCGAGGCGGCCCAATTTCTGCTGTCCCTCAGGCGCTGAAGCCGCCGGGCACGCCCTTGGTCACGATCGACACCGCATTGTGCGGATGCAGCGATTCGACGTGCACGGCCTCGACGCGGAAATCGCTGAGGCGCGGATCGCGGTCGAGGGCATCCTTGAGACGCCGGCCGGCATCCTCGCAGAACATCAGATTCTGCCCGTTGAGGCGGGCGAATTCCTGTTCGTCTTCACGTTTGACCGCCGCCTGCACCGGCGTGCGCAGGGCACCTTCGACGAGGTCGATCAATTCCGTGAAGGACGGGGCCTGCGTCGGATCAGCAACTTCGACTTCGAGCACGGCGTAGCTGCGCTGGGCGTGCGGGGTGGCGACGATCGACGACTCCTTGCCCAGCCAGGTGTGCATCTCATCGACCGAGAGCAGCTCTTTTCCCGTGTATTGGGCGAGGAATTCGGCCTGCACCAGCTGGCGCGAGAGCGCCGCCGAACACGGGCAGGTGCTCGAATAGGCGACGGTCACGCCGAGGCGGAAGCGCGCCTGCGGGCGGCCCTTACCGTCGATGGTGAGGTCGCCGGACATGGTCACCGGATAGGTGCGCCAAGCGGTATTGGCGCTCTTGAGCGCCGGACGGCGGAGGAGGTGGTCGAAGGCTAGCGACAGCGAGGCGCTGTGCGACAGTCCGACATGGCTCTCGACGAAGCCGCCGAGGATCTGGCGGATCACTGCCAGGGTCAGTGGTTCGACCTCGAGAGCATGATTCAGAGTCAGGTACAGCCGCGACATGTGGATGCCTTTGGCACCTGGATCGTCGAGGCTGACGAAAGCATCGGCCTTGGCCGGGGTGCGGGCGACGACGCCATCGGCGCCCAGCAGCAGGACCGGCACTTCGATCGCGGTCATGCCGACTTTATCAAGCGTCCCGGTAAACGGGCTCTTGGCGTGGCGAGCGACATCGGGCATCGTGCCCGTGGTGGGCGTGGTCAGGGAACTCATGTGCGAAACATCGTGTTGCGGATCTTGCCCAGGCTACTCTTTCCACCACCCGCAGGCCGGTGAGGGCCCCCGGAGCAGCTGCACATTTGGGGTTAAGTCATCTCTTAACAGGTTGAGAACATTGTATGACGGGGATGGTTGGCGGCCGCCCCGCGCGCCCACCACCATTGCCGAATTGACCTGCTCGCCGCGGGGTGTTTAGTGCGCCCTTCATTTGGAGATCGAGATGGCAATTCCCCGGGTGGCCGTGATTCGCGCCGCTGGCACCAACTGTGATGTTGAGACCGCCTATGCTTTTACCCTTGCCGGCGCCCAGGCCGAGACGTTCCACGTCAATCGCCTGCGTGAAGACCCGGCGCGCCTCCGCGATTTCCAGGCCTTGGCGATCCCCGGCGGCTTCTCGTATGGCGATGACGTGGCCTCGGGGCGCATCTTCGCCAATGAGCTGATGACCTGCCTGCGCGACGAGATCCTCGGGCTGATCGATCGCGGCGGCTTCGCCATCGGCATCTGCAACGGTTTCCAGGTCCTCACCAAGGCCGGGCTGCTACCGCGGATGGCCGGGGCCGGGGATGGGGCCCCGGCCCTTCCCACGAGCCAAGGGCTCGTGGGAAGCACGACCCACACGACCCCCACCACCCAGCAGGCCACC
>JBILBP010000362.1:0-2998 GCA_044353645.1 Planctomycetota bacterium
TGGACTGACACGGCCGTCCCTGGCTCCCAGGATACCGTCATCGGACCACCCGGCGTCTGCACCGTCAACACCTCTGGCGGGGTTAGATCTGACGCGGAAAATGCCTCACCAGATTGGTGGGACGGCATAATGGGTATATCTAATGACATAGCATACACTTACGGCGATACGGTGGATGCCAACTGCGATTTTGAGGTTGAAACCAACGTCACCAAGCTCCTCGTGGAGGTGAAGCGTTGGGTCGATCTGACGACAGCCAAGGTCCAAGAGAACAAGAACGCCACCGCGATCTGGTGCGGCCACGCCACCGATCACGCAAAGTCCAAGGGCCTGAAGCCATGGCACTACCTGCTCATCCCGCATGACGAGGTGAAGGAGGCGACGGATATGGCGGGAGACGCTTCCAAGTTCACTGTGTCGCCACTACGACGCAGTGCTGCAGAAATCATTGCCTAGGCCAAGCACCACATCACCAACGGAAAGATGGAGGGATTCAACAACCTGGTCCTACGACTTATCCACCGCGCCAAATGGTATCAGATCAATCACCTACCTGTTCCGGCGAGCCAAGGCGGCGGTTATCACCTCGCACCGTCAAGCTGTCTGCGGACCTGCATGAGAGCCAAAATCCCCAGGCCGATTCCGGGCCTGGGGCATCACAACTCGGCTGCACGGGCCCAGCAGCGGTCATCCGACAGTAGAATGGAAGGCATCTTCGATGTCTTCGTCTTCCGAATAGCGGGCACGGATCCGTGACAAGGGAGTCCAGGCTTGGCGGCCGGTCTCACGCTGGCAGGCGATGGACATCGGAGCCCGGTCCCGGCCCTTCAACAGCAGCTCCTGGCGCCACAGCACCTCCAGACAGTCATCGATGGTCTGCTGGCTGCGACCCTGATGAACCCGCTGGGCTTTTAATCCGACCAGACCTAGACGAGCGGCCTTGAACAGCCGTGGCGGCAGCAGGAAGCGAGCATAACGCCGTTTGATCACCGCCACCGTGCGCTCGATCCGATCTTCGACCACCAGAGCCACCTGCCTGCCTTGCGCAAGGAGATGAGGATGGCTGGGCGGAGGCAGCCCCAAGGCGGCAGCAAAGGCACTCAAGGTTTCGTCGCTCACCTGCGCATAACGGAAGGTGGAAAGAGACCCCAGATCCCGGTGGCCGAGAGGAAAACCAAGGATCCGGGCGATCCGGTCCTCATCGGCAGCCGAAGACTGGATGGCACGTGAATCGTCCTGACCTTGAACGTTGGCGATTCCGGCGCGGACTTTCCATGCCGCCCCGAGGCGTTCACTGAATCGTTCCCAGGCTTCGAGGGGACTCAGCACCCAGTCGGGACAATGCTGGTCGTCTCCTTCCAACCAGGCGAGGTCGATACGCAGGACCTCAGCCAATTTTTGACGATAGCGATGGCCAGGGGTGCGTCCGCTAGTCATGTCGGCCAGCATCGATTTCGCGGGCATGCCGGCGAGCTGGGCCAGGAGTCCCCGTCGACCTGGGAGCGGATCCTTTTGTCCATCCCGGAACTGCTGTTCGAGGTCTTCGGGCCAATGATCGATGGCGAGATCGAGACGGTGGGCGAACGGCAAGCTGGGGAGCTGTCTGCTAGGCATGGCCAGCAGCATGCCAGCCGGTCCTCCGGCTGGCCAGCAGACACCACCCGCGGTGTGAGGTCGGCACGATCTGGCGGGTATGAGATCGTGATGATACGCCGGCTTGGGCGGCAGTTCGATGCGGTGAGAGCGGATCACCACGTCATCGCTGCTCCGGCTTCGTGATTTGCTCTCGGACATCCGCCCAGTTGCGGGCGAAATCACCGGCCATGAGCGCGCTCCTGGACCACGCTTCAGAGCGCCAGAAATAAACTAAATTATTAGTAATACAGACGCTAACTCGTGCTTGGTTTCTTCCAGCTCAATCAGGCCGACAAGTAGTACGGCTAATTTTACGAATGAGGGCCACCCGCTTCGTGATTTTCACTGCGTGTACGGGAAAGCTCCTTTGAGAATCCGGGGTCGGTCGCTATGTATCTGAGCCTCAAGGAACCCATCGCTTATGAATACCTCTTCGCGTCTTCGTATCACCCCAACCCTGTTAACCTTGATCCTGCTAACGCCGATGCCATTGATGCTCATCGGCTGCGGTTCGCTCTCGGACGCCACCCGCTCGATGGTCGGCCGCAATGAGCAGAAGGGTCCCGATGGCATGCAGGTCAGGGGCGGCGGCACCCCCTGCTACAAAGCCGGAGCGCTCATCCCGGTGGGCTATACCACCTACACCATCACCGAGGTGACCAAGACCTACGAGCCGTTCCTCGACCTCAATGATGGCCGCGAGACCAGCAATGTCGCCGTTACCCTGGATACCTCGCCGGCAGGCATTCAGCTGCAGCAGCAGCAAGCGATGCTCGCAGTGATGGGCCTGCAAGGGCAGGCCTCAGCGTCATTCGAGGCCGGAAATCGGTCCGAACGGCCAAGCGGCGCTTACGGCGCCGCTCGCGCCTATGATATCGTGAGCGGGTCGAAGCTGACGGTGGATCGCGAGAATCTGGTGCAACGCGTCGATCACGGGGGCCAAGCCAATGTCGCCTTCATCCGTGAAATCGTCGAGGTCAGCGAGCCCAAGGACGAGGTCCTGCTGGAGCCGTTCGGCAAGGTGCTGTCGGTAGCCACCAACGCCGAGGGTGAAATGACCGGCCAGACCCGGGAACCGGTGTATACGGTAACCATACCGGTGAAGGAACGGCTGATCGCGCTGGTCACCGACGCCAAGACCGGCAAGGAATTGAGCCGGGCCGTCTACGCTACATGGTCCAAGAACGTGAAGTTCTACCAGGGCCAAGACAAGAAATTCTTTGCTGACGAAGAAAAGGCGGTGGCCGTCTACAACGCGGAAAAGGAGCAGTTCCGCGCCCGCCTCGAGAAAGGCTCGTTGTTCGAATCCCAGGGCAAGAAAGTACCGAAGCACCTCAAAGAGCTGCCGGTCACCAATCTCACC
>JBILBP010000363.1:0-2993 GCA_044353645.1 Planctomycetota bacterium
TTCCCGCTGCCCGCAATGTCCTGCTGCGCGCCACCGCCGCCGACGTGGTGGTGATGATGGACGACGACACCGATCTCGCCTCCGACTTCGTCGAACGCCTGCGCGCCTGCATCGCCCGCTGGCCGGAGGCCGCCGGCTGGGGGCCGGTGCTTGAGGTCCGGCCACGGGCCGTGCGGCGGCTGCACCGCCTGGTGCATCTCGGGTGCTTTCACGACCCCCGGCGGCTGACCGGGGCGCGCCTTGATGCCCCGACCTCGGCCTTGTTCGGGGCCTGCTTCGCGGTGCGCCGTGAGCTCGCCATGGCAGTCGGCTTTGACGAGCGCCGTGCCGGCTATGCCCTCGGCGAGGACCTCGATTTCTGCCGCCGGTTGGCGGCGCATGTCGGCGTCGCACAACCATTCCGCTTCTGCCGCGAGCTGCGTGCCATCCACCGCTGCGATGGTGCCAATCGCGCTGATGCCACCCGACGTGGCGAGGCCAAGGCGGCATTCCTGATCTGGTTCGCTCGCCGCCACGGCGGGCGGCAACCGGCGACCATCCTCCATCTGCTGCTCGCTCTCGTGGTTGCCGCCTTGGGCCACGGGCGCGAACCGGGCAATGCCCGCGGCATGTGGCGCGGCGTGCGCACGTGGTGGGCATGAGCCCTCGCGGCTCATGCCCGTTTGGGCACGGCTAGGCCCACCTGGGCATGCTCATCACGCTCAGGGAAGAGCGCTCAGGTTCGGCGTCGTTCGTGATCATGATGCGCAGATGACGGTAAATACTGCGTCTCTATCGAGGCCTGAAGCCTCGCCCAGGCGCCGGCGGCAATGCGGAACGCGGTGTGCTTAGGCAGCGGCGGAGGTGCCTATGATCACGGTCTTCGATCCCGCCCATGGTGGCAATGCCGCTCGCGGAAAATCTACACCCCTGGGCAAGACTCTGGCCTTCGGCCTTGCCGGCTATGACGGCCTTGCCGGACTTTCCGGCCATGACAGCCATGACAGCCATGACGGCCATGACAGCCATGACGAGAAGACGCTGACCCTGGCCATGGCCCAACGCCTGGCGAGCAGCCTCGGCAATGAGGCTCGCCTGACCCGCGATGGCGATGAGAATCGCTCATTGGCCGAACGCATCGCCGTCGCACGCGCGGCCCAGGCCGGGGTATTCATCTCGCTGCATGCCCATCCCGCCGGCAGCGGCAGCAGTGCTGCCTGGGTGCATACCGCCGCCAACGAACCGTCGCAAGCCCTCGCCGCCGCCATCCAGCAGGAACTCGATGGCATGCCTGCCGCCGTCATCGAGGTCCGCCGTGGCGATCTGGCGGTGCTGGCTCCCGACCGCCATCTGCCTGATACCGCCGCCTGTCTCGTGGAACTCGAAATCGCGACCCAGGGCGATGCCGATCGCCTCGGGAAGGCCGTGACCCGCGCCCTGCAGCGCCATGCCGGGCGCTATGGCCAACGACGCGTCGTGCTGTCCCAAGGGCGCACGGGCTACGGCGCTACCGCCCTCGGTAACGAGGACATCGTCTTCGCCTCCACCGATGAGATCCTCGCCTACATCGCCGATCGCCTCACGCGCCAGCAGAGCTGGTCGCGCGGCGTCGATGACACGACGCAATTCCCATTCTCGGCGATCTGCCATCTGCAGATGACCGCCAGCGATGGCCAAGTCTACACCGGCACCGGCTTCTACATCGGCCGCGATCGCATCCTCACTTGCGGCCACAATATCCATTTTGACGGAGTCGGCACCGCTTCGGTGATCGTCACGCCGGGCAAGAATGGTACCGCCGCTACCGGCAGCCCCTTCACCGTCGCCGGCGCCCAGTGCGAGATCCACCCCCAGTGGCGCAACAGCACCATGCCCGACGGCTATGATCGGGCCTTCGACCTGGCCGTGATCCGCGTGACCACGCCGCCTCCGGGCGATCGTTGGTTCTCGTACCTCGACGATCGCCAGATGTCGTTGGCGCCAGTGGCAGTGTGCGGCTATTCGGCGGACACCGTCAATCCCGATCGCCAGCACCTCGACATCGATATGATCCGCGGCGTCAGCGCCAACGGCGAGCGCGCCGATTACGAGGCCACCATCGAGCACGGCTCGAGCGGTGGACCGGTGTTCTACGTCCACGGCGTCGAGGATCCGGCGACCCGGACCAGCCACTACGAGATCGGCATCGTCGGCGTCAACACTCGCCTCGGCGATGCCGACATGAGCGGCCGCGTCACTACCCTCAACAGCTGCTGCCTGCTGACCCCGGCCAAGACCGCCTGGATCCGCTCGCTCGGTGGTACCTATTCCGGCCGGGGCCAGGGCCGGGCGGGCGCGCGTCAACCTCCGCGACGGACTTTCGGCCGCCCGGCGGCGACCGCACTCGGCAACGAGGAACTGGTCTTCGCCGACACCGACGCGGTGATGACCTACATCACCAACCGTGCCGGACATTTCGGGCAATGGCTGGTGGGCATCGACAACACCCACCTGTTCCCCTTTTCGGCGATCTGCCATCTCAAGATCATCCGCGATGACGACAGCGGTGGCAGCTACCACCAGGGCACTGGCTTCTACATCGGCAACGATCGCATCCTGACCTGCGGTCATAACATCGAGGAGGACGGCCATCGCGCCCTGCGCATCGAGATCACCCCCGGCAAGAACGGTACCGCCACCGCCGGCCCAACCTTCACCGTCCAGGCCAGCAGCTGCTTTTTGCATCCGCAATACCGCGATGCCAATGTCGCCGGCGGCTACAACGAGGACTTCGACATGGCGGTGATCCGGATCGCGTCACCACCGCCCTACGGCATCATCTTCGATGAACTCGACGACAGCCTGACCTCGCAATCCGCGATCGCGGTCTGCGGTTATGGCTACGTCGCCTCCCAGTTCGATGATCGCCTGCACCTCGACATCGACACCATCCGCACCGTCAACGACACCCTCAACCAGGCCTCTTACGATGCCTTCACCGCCGGCGGCAACAGCGGTTCGCCGGTGTTCTTCGT
>JBILBP010000364.1:0-2988 GCA_044353645.1 Planctomycetota bacterium
CTACTGGCTGGGGTCGGCAAGAGCCATGGCGTTGCGGTCGTCCCGTCGCGGCCATAGCGCATCACCGCCAGACCAGCGGCGACGACGATGCCGTCGGTAGTGACCGCCGGCTCGCCGACGGCCGGGGCCTTCAGCTGTTGCGACCAGGATACGGCAGCCACTTCCGGGCGTACCTGGATGGCGACGACTTTGCTGCCATCGAGGACGGTGACGATGAGATTGTCGGACAGCGGTAACAGCTGACTGATATCCGAAGCCTGGAGGTCAATGTCCCACAGGGTCTTCCGGGACTGTTCGAGAATACCCAGCAAATGACCGGCGACCGTCCCGACGATGAGAACCTTGTCGAGATCCTTGTCGAGGGCGAGCGGGCCGGCGACCGCTGCGGCCGTCAGCGGAATACGCAACGGAACGGCGCCCACGGCGCCGGCAAAAATGGCATCGGCAGCCACCGCCAGACGCGTATCGGCGCCGAAGACGTCATTAGTGTAGACCAGCGGCCGACCGCGGACCTCACCCTGGGTCGGCATCGTCCCCAGGAGATTGCCCCGGGCATCGATGATCGCGACATCCTTAGTGGGAAGGCCGAAGGCGAGGCGGCCATCAGCGAATTCCGCCGGCGCATAGGGCAGGCGGGTGCGCCCGCTGTCGGCATCCTCCGATCCCATACCGTGTCGCCAGCGGATCCGTCCGTCGAGTGCGACGCTCGCCAGGGTATCGCCGGCAAGCATCAGCACCGACCCGTCCTGCATGACATAGGCGGCACTGACCGATTTACCGAGAGCTAACTGCCACACGGAGTGTCGCGAAAGATTCCGACTCAGCTGCCACTGCTGGCCGGCATCGCGAATATTCACGGTCATGGGCTTCCAGCCCGGGGCGGCGATGGTGAGCTCCCCAGCATCGCCCTCCTTGCCGGCATAGGCGGGCTTCCAAGTTGTAACCATGGGAGTGCTACCGATCACCTTACCGGCGATCGAGACCGTCGCGCCGACCGGTATGGACTCGATCACCAGCGGCAGTTGCACCTCACCGGGCTGCAGCAAGGGTCCGAAACCATTGATCAAATCGCGCCCGGTCTGCCAAGCGAGCGCGTAATGCCGGGCTTCCATCTGCTGACGGAAAGCCGCCAGGACCCGATCGCGTCCCTGGATCCGCGACTGCAGGGCAGAGAGGCGGACCTTGGCCAAGGCCATTTGCGGCGCCGCCGAATGGGCGGTGATGAAGGACTCGAGCTGGGCTTCGGAAGCGTTCACCGGCAAGACCGAGTAGGCCTGTTCGGCGGCCTTCGACTGCTGCGCGATTTCCTGGCGCAGGCTTACCTGCTCGCCCTCCTTGCCCCATAGGCGGGCGTCGGCGGCCAGCGCCACCAGGGCCTGATCGCAACGCATGAGGTCGGTGTTACCCAAAGCCAAGGCGGCCTTCCATTGCTCGAGGAATTCGCGTTCCTTGGGTTCGATGCGGGCGATCAGGGATTTAGCCTCGCTGGCAATCTCCAGACTGCTCGATGCGGCCAATTCGCGATAACCTTCGATGGCCGATCGCAGATGACGGTCCTCCTCTTGTTTTTTCGCCGCCAGCAATTTCTGCGGAGCGACTTTCCGTTCATCGTCCTGCACCCGCAGCTGGTGCTTGAGATTGGCCAGCTGATCCTTGGCCAGCTGCACCCGCTGCGGCTCGAAATCAGTGCCGAAGCTATTTTGATGGTGGTCCAACAGACGTTCGGACTCGGCCACGTTGCGGGCCTGGATCAACTTGTCGATCGCCTCGAGGGAGCGGAGGGCGATCCCCGCGCGGGTCGTGAATAGGAGCGAACGCATCTCGGCCTGCTCACGTTGCGCCTGCTTGCCGAACCCCCCGCGTATACCCTCAGCGTCGCTGGCGAGCTGAATGAGGGCCTCATCGAGCGCGGTCATCTCTCCGCCGGTTTGCTCCGGCAACAGGCCGGTCATGGCGGTAATGCGCGCTTGCACTTCGAAAATGGATTTCTCGAAGCGATGGAACTGATAATAGGGTCGGGCGGCGAGCCCGGCGAAGGCCAACAGCACCAGCGCTGCTCCCCCATAGACCATGCCGATCTTGCGTTGATCGCGCTCAGCCCGTGCCAGGACCTCGCTGACCGGCGGCACGCGCGGATCATCGCTGCGCATCAGGCGCAGTGCCAGGCGATAGGCCTTGGCCGCCTGCCAAGGGTGCCGGGTGCGGCTCAAGCGATGGCCGAGATCGATATTCTGCTCGACTGCGAGCTGATTGACCTCGATTTCGAGCTCTTTGATGTGCGCTAAAATCTGCGGATTATCGGGCTGTAACTTCGAGACCTCGCGCCACGAGAGCAGGGCCTGGTTGATATTGCCCGCCTCTTCGTTGGCCCGCGCCGTACCCACATGCTGGTCGAGCTCGACGCGCCAACGTTCGAGTCCGGAAGCACCGGCGGGAGCGGGCTCGGGTGTGGAAGGCACCACAGGATCGGAACTTTCCCTGACCGCGATCCGGGCATCGCTGCTGCCGGCCACAGGCGGCTCAGCATTCGCCTGGACGGCGGCGACCAGACCGCTCGCCGCCCGTCGCGGGCCGCTGCGATTGATGATACGCGAGGTCGTCGGACTGCCGGCTGAACGACGCAGGGCTCCGCCGGCGTGCGGATGCGAGCCGCAAAAGATGCACAAGCGGTCGGAGACCGCGACCACCCGTCCGCAGGACAGGCAGGTCAACTGCAAGGAGACCTTGCAATTCGTACACGTCGAGGCCTCACGATGGTTGACGGTGGCGCATTGTATGCACACCACGACGTCTTCCGACTGCTGATCATTTTCGACCCGAGAGAAGATCCGCGCCAATTCACGGCGGGCGAAATCGTCACCGCGGTTGATCTCGAGGATCTTGAGGCATGTGCCGCGGGCGTCTTCGAGCTGGCCAAGCTCGAGATAGATCCTGACCACTTCCTTGAGCTCGCTACCCGCCGCGACCTGGTCACCACGCATGAAATGG
>JBILBP010000414.1:0-10130 GCA_044353645.1 Planctomycetota bacterium
CTGGCAGGCCCGCACCCGCCGCGATCCTCAGACCCTCCTCGATGTGGCCCTGACCTGGGCCGAGGGCGGCTTGCTGAGCGAGGCCATCGATGCCCTGGAGGACGCCGCGGTGCGCGACCGCACGACCCTCCACGCTCTGGCGTGGTTGCATGAGCGGTCCGCGGATGCGGTCCGCGCGGCGGCCTGCCGAGCCGAGGCCCGTACCGCGCCAGAACCGGCCCTGTTCTCCGTGCGGCCTGAAGAAGAAGCCATCCTGCGCGCCGCCATCGCCGCCACCGACGACGCGTGGCCGGCGGTAGCCCTGGGGAACTTCCTCCACGACAAGTTGCGCCACGCGGAGGCGATCACCGCTTGGGAGACGGCCGTGGCCCGCGATGCGACCTGTGCCGCAGCCCTGCGCAACCTGGGCATCGCCTGCCACGACCGCCGCCATGACCTAGCGGGTGCCCTGGACCTCTACCAACGGGCGCTGGCTGCGGCCCCCCAGGAGGCCCGCCTGCTGTTCGAGCTGGACCAGCTGGCCAAGCGCTGCGGTCAGGCGCCGGCGACCCGTCTCGCTCGCCTCGAAGCCCATGCCGCGCTGGTCGAAGCCCGTGACGACCTGAGCATCGAACGCATCGCCCTACTCAATCGATTGGGCCGCCCCGACGAAGCCCGCGCTCGCCTGACCGCTCGCCGCTTCCACCCCTGGGAAGGCGGCGAGGGCAAGGTCATGAGCCAGCATGTCGCCACGCACCTGGCGCTGTGCCGCCAAGCTCTGGCCGATAAGGATCCGTCTACGGCTACCACCTGGGCCGAGAAGGCGGTGGCCGATCCCGAGCACCTCGGCGAGGCCAAGCACCTCCACGCCGCTCTTGCCGACATCCACTGGCACCTCGGCCAGGCCGCCGACCTGGCGGGTGATCAGGTTGCCGCCCAGCGCTGGTTCACGGCGGCGGCCGAGGCGCGCAAGGACTTCAGCGACATGGCGGTGCAGGCGGTGTCACGGATGACGATCTACCAGGCCCTCGCCCTGCGCGATCTAGGACGCCACGGCGAGGCTGAAGCCGCCTGTCAGCGCCTCGAAGACCATGCCCGGCGCCTGACCTCGACCCCGGCGACCATCGATTACTTCGCCACCTCGCTGCCCGACCTCTTGGTGTTCAGCGTCGATCCCAACCTGCGCCAGGGGGTCCAGGCCGCCTTCCTCGCGGCGGGGGCGGCGGTGGCCCGCGGCGGCGGCCGGGCCGAGCTGGAACACGTGCTGACGCTCGACGCGAGCCATCAGGAGGCGGCGGCTCTCCTCGCCGACCTGGCGCAGTTCCATCCTTGAATCGTTGCCGCCGACCGTGATCCCCGTCGACCCAGAAGGTCTCTGGCCGTCGTTCATTTCCTGTTCCTATCGCAAAAGTTCCCATGCACACCGCGCTTGATCCCGCCGCTTCTACCGCCCAAGCCCAGCTCACACCTTATGTCTGGCTGATCTCGGTGGTCGCCGCCTGCGGCGGTCTGCTGTTTGGCTACGATTGGGTGGTCATCGGCGGGGCGGCGAAGTTCTATGAGGCCCACTTCCACCTGACGGATTCCTGGAGCATCGGCTGGGCCCAGGGCTGCGCCCTGCTCGGCTGCCTGGTGGGGGCGCTGGCCTCGGGTACGCTCAGCGATCGCTACGGGCGCAAGCCGCTCCTGCTGCTCGCGGCCGTGGTCTTTGTGGTCTCCAGTATTGGCATCGCCCTGGTCGATTCATTCACCGCCTTCTGGCTGTGGCGCGTCTTTGGCGGCGTGGGCATCGGTCTGGCCTCCAATATCTCGCCACTCTACATTGCCGAAATCGCTCCGGCGCGGGTGCGCGGCATGCTGGTATCGCTCAACCAATTGACCATCGTGGTCGGCGTGTTCGCCGCCCAGATCGTCAACTGGCGCATCGCTGAGATCGTACCCACCGGCATCACCACCGAGTCCCTGGCGGAGACGTGGAACGCCACCACCGGCTGGCGCTGGATGTTCGCCGCCTGCACCGTGCCGTCGCTGGTCTTCTTAGTCGGCGCTATGCTGGTGCCCGAGAGCCCGCGCTGGTTACTGGGCGCTGGCCGCGATAGCGAAGCCCGTGCCGTGCTCGCCAAGGTCGGCGGTAGCGCGTACGCGGAAGCGGCCCTCGCCGACATCCGCGCTTCGCTCGGTACCCAGGCGCGCGGGCCTAGCTTGGCGGCGCTTCTCGACCGCCGCCTGTTGGGCGTGCTGCTCCTGGGCTGCGGCCTGGCAGCCTTCCAGCAGTGGTGCGGCATCAACGTCATCTTCAATTACGCCGGCGAGATTTTCGCCCAGGCCGGCTACGACCTGAACGATGTGATGACCAATATCGTCGCCACCGGCGCGGTGAACCTGCTGTTCACCTTCGTCGCCATCGCCACCGTCGATCGCCTGGGGCGGCGGAAGCTTCTGCTGATCGGCGCCGCCGCGTTGACGGTTATCTACCTGGCCTTGGCGGGCTGTTATGCGGCGAAGGCCGCTGGCGCCGCCATCCCGCCCATCGCCTTCTTGCTCCTGGTGCTGGCGGCCATCGGCGCTTATGCCATGTCCCTGGCGCCGGTGGTGTGGGTGGTCATCAGCGAGATCTTTCCGACCCGCGTGCGGGGCGCGGCGATGTCCGTGGCAGTCAGCGTGCTGTGGATCGCCTGCTTTCTCCTCACCGTGACCTTTCCCGCTCTCAACGAGCGTCTGGGGCCATCCGGGACTTTTGCGACCTACGCCGGCATCTGTCTCGTCGGTCTGGTGCTGGTGGCCTTGCGCTTGCCCGAGACCAAGGGGCGTAGTCTCGAGGACATCGAACGTGAACTGACAGGCGGCGCTGGGCGATGAATCCCGCGATAATGCCGCGTACGATAGGCGGATTCCCGGCCCTGGTCCTGGGTAACGGACAGGTCGAAGCGACCTTTATCCCGGAGCTGGGCGGGCGAATGGTGTCGCTGCGCGCGATCGGCGGGCGGGAATGGATGTTCCATCCCGGCGAGCACCTGCGCCTGTGGACGAACCAGGCGAGCGAGCCCTTCACGGCCAGCACCCACGCAGGATTGGATGAATGCCTGCCCACGATCAGCGCCTGCCAAGTCGCGGGGCGGGCGCTGCCCGACCACGGCAGTTGCTGGGCAGAGCCGTGGTCGGTGCTGCCCGGGGCTGCGAACGAGGTCGCCCTGGGACTCGATCTTCCCGGTCTGCCGCTGCGCCTGGAGCGCCGGGCCATCCTTGATGGCAGCAGCCTGCGCTTCGCCTACCGGCTGACTAACCGTGGTCCGGCGGACGAAGCCTGGAGTTGGGCCTTCCATGGTCTGCTGGCATTGCACGCCGGCGATCGCATCGTGCTGCCGGACGTGAACGAGGTCCAGGTGGGAGCCCAGCTTCTGGCCCAGTCGTTGGCCGGCGAGCGTTGGGCGTGGCCCTCACCGCGGGCGGATGTGCACCTGGACCGGGCCGACCTGGGTGGCGAGGGCACCTATGCCAAGATCATGGCGGGCCCCCTGGCTGCGGGAGTGGCGGCCCTCCAGGGAGCCGACGGTCAACGTCTGAATTTCCGCTGGGAGGCTCGCGAGAACCCGTGGTGCGGCCTGTGGTTGACGCGGGGCGGCTACAGCGATCAGCACTGTCTGGCGATCGAGCCCGCCAACCTGCCACGCGATAACTTGGCCACGCTCATCGACGAGGCCCCGGTCCTTGCCGCCGGCGGCGTGGCCACCTGGTGGGTTGAGTTGACGATCAGTCGCCTGTGACGGTTTCCACTGACCAGTGCCGGGGATCACCGAGCGGTGAAGTTCGCGTCTCGGCTGCCTCGGTCACCTATTTCCGACAGGCTCCTGATCTCCACTCTCGTTGAGCAGATGAGGCAAATTGCTGATTTGAGACCGTCCAAGCTCACGCCGATCGATTAATGTGCGGTATGTCGAGTACTAACCGTTCGGTTCCGCCTCGTGGTTCAACCACCCGTTCTCATCGCCATCAGCGCCGTCAGCAACGTCCTGGACAAGGGGGGCTGCTGGTGGCCGTACTGATCGCAGCGCTCGTTGGCGGCGGGGCGGCGGTGTGGGCGCTGCGCCCGGCACCAGGGCCGCAGATCAAGCCCGCAACACCGCTGCTCGCGGGCACCACGGCGGGTCCAACCACGCCCCCGGCCGCGGGTAGCGAACGTCCTGCCGCTCCTGCCGCTCCTGCCGCTCCTGCCGCTCCTGCCGCTCCTGCCGCTCCTGCGGCTCCTGCCAGTTCGGAGGACCGCCCGCCGTCGGTAATCACCCCCGGCTTTCTTCGCCCCGGGCCGCCCATCTCTGCTGCTGTCGCCGAAAAAAGGTCGCTACCGCCAACGGACTCGACCGCGGTCGGAACGGTAGAAGAGACGCTACCGCCAAAGGACTCGACCGCGGTCGGGAGAGTGGATCCGTTGACGTATGCGCTGACTGGCCACCCCCGCCTTTTCGCCAATGCCAAGCGCTTCGCCAGCATCACCGCCAGCACCGCGCCGGCAGTCCAGGACGCCATCCAGGCTATCGCCCAGGAAGCGAACTTCCTGCGCGAGATGCCCCTTCTCGAACGCAAGGTGGATGGACTGCGCCTCCTAGACGTCAGTCGCTCAGCGCTCCTCCGGATCGGTACGCTGGCGGCGGACTATCGTCTACGTGGAGATCCCGCTACTGGCCAGGCGGCCAAACGGCAGCTCTTGGCGATCGCCCGCTTCAGCGATTGGAACCCTGTTCATTACCTGGACGTGGGCGAGATGACCCTGGCCGCGGCGGTCGGCTACGACTGGTGCTACGATCTGTTGAACGCCGATGAAAGAACCGAGGTCCGGACCGCCATCGTCAGTAAAGGACTGAAACCCTCCTTAGGTGAGCCAACCATGTTCTGGGTCGCGGGCAAGACGAACTGGACCCAAGTCTGCCACGCCGGTCTGGTGGCCGGGGCCCTGGCCATCCACGAGGATGAACCAGACTTGGCACGCCGTATCGTCAGCCGAGCGCTCAAACATCTGCCCAAGGCAATGACCGCGATCTACGATCCCAGCGGCAACTACCCCGAGGGTCCGATGTATTGGGGCTATGGCACCATGTTCAACATCATCGCCATCGAAGCTCTGCGCTCGGTACTGCGGGACGATGGCGGTCTAGGCCGGCACGGGGGCATGTTGGCCAGCGGTATATTCTTCGTTCACGGTCACGGGGCCACTGGTCAGCCCTTCTGCTATGGCGACTGCTATGCGGGTACGCCCAATTGGACAAACAACGCTAGCGGACTCGCCTGGCTGGCCCGGGAAACCGGCATGGCTGAGGTCCTGCCTCCCATGCCCCGGCCGATGATGAAGCCCGGGGATGACACCAACCTGCGCTTCCTGCCCTTCCTGCCCCTCTGGCTGGGAGATGCCAAGTCCGGCGGCGGGGACCTGCCCCTCGATTATGTCGGCGGTGGCCTGCGCCAGGTGTGGATGGCCCGCAGCGCCTGGTACGACCCCCAGGCGGCGTACGTGGGCGTCACCGCGGGATCCCCCGGGGATTCCCACGCTCACATGGACACCGGCAGCTTCGTCTTTGAACTGGATGGAGTCCGCTGGGCCCACGACCTGGGCATGCACTCCTATGATCTCTTGGAGAAAGGCGGGGTGAAAATCTGGAAACTGACCCAGGACAGCCAGCGCTGGACGGTGTTCCGCCTCGGCGCGGACGCCCATAACATCCTCCGCCTACCGGGTGTCACCCAGCAGGTTTCCGGCCGTGCGCTCATGACCCCCCAGCTCGCGGATCCGGCCGCCCCCGGCTGCGACCTTGATCTCACCAGCGTGTACGCGCCTCAGGCCACCCGGGTCCAGCGGCAGGTCCGCTTCCCCGGACGTGCCGCCCTGGAAGTCACCGATCGCATCGAAGGACTGGCGATCGCCGGGACTATCCGCTGGCAGCTGCTGACCCACGCCACCGTGACCGTGGATCCGTCGGGGCGGATCATACATCTGCAGGAGGCCGGCAAATCCCTCGACCTGACGGTGCTGGAACCAGCGACCGTGCGCCTGACCACGGCCCCGGCGGATCCCTACCTGCCCAGCGAATCCCCCAACCCGGGGTTCACTCGCGTGGCAGTGGAGGTAGATGGGACCCCCGGGGCGCCGATTCAGATCCGGGTGCGGCTGGGTCGTCCGTGAGCCTTACCATCGGAACTCAGGACGCCCCGTGCTTTGCTCCGTGCATGCCGACGGTTAATTGAAAGACTTAACGACGATCTGGCCGCCGACCATTGCAAAATTGTAGCCTTCATTCAGTACACGTCATCAACCGTTACCATCCAGCCCTACGTCAGGAACACCCATGACCCTCACCCGCCTATCGAATTCCTCCGCCCTTGCCGTGATCGGCGGCGTTGCCGTCCTCAGTGCTGTCGCCTGTACGCACAGGGGCGAACCGGCACCGGCACCGGCACCGGCACCGACACCGGCGACCGCGGCAGCGCAGCGCGTATTGTCGACGGCGGTGGATCCGTTGGCGCATGCCCTGACTGGCCATCCCCGGCTTTTCGCCGATAGCCGGCGTTTCGCCGAGGTTGCCGCCAGCACCGCCCCGGCAGTCCGGGACGCCATCCAGGCTCTCGCCCAGGAAGCCGAATTCCTGCGCGAGAAGCCCCTTCTCGAACGCAAGGTGGATGGCTTCCGCCTGCTCACGGTCAGTCGCGAAGCGCTCCTCCGAATCGGTACACTGGCAGCGGACTACCGCCTGCGTGGGGATCTCGCTGCTGGCCAGGCGGCCAAGCGGCAACTCCTGGCGATCGCCCGCTTCAGCGATTGGAACCCCGTTCATTACCTGGACGTGGGCGAGATGACCCTGGCCGCCGCGATCGGCTACGACTGGTGCTATGATCTGTTGAGCGCCGAGGAACGGGCCGAAGTCCGTACTGCCATCGTCAGCAAGGGACTGACCCCGTCCTTGGGAGACCCCGCACAGTTCTGGGTGGCAGGGGATACGAACTGGACCCAGGTCTGCCACGCCGGCCTGGTGGCCGGAGCCCTGGCCGTCCACGAGGAGGAACCAGACCTGGCCCGCCGCATCGTCAGTCGCGCCTTGGAGCATCTGCCGAAGGCGATGAACGCGATCTACGATCCCACCGGCAACTACCCCGAGGGTCCGATGTATTGGGGCTATGGCACCATGTTCAACATCATCGCCATCGAAGCCCTGCGTTCGGTACTGGGTCATGACGGCGGCCTGGGCCGGCACCCAGGCATGTTAGCCAGCGGTGTTTTCTTTGCTCACGGTCACGGCGCCACTGGTCAACCCTTTTGTTATGGTGATTGTCACTCGGCCAAGCCCAATTGGGCGAACAACGCCAGCGGTCTCGCCTGGCTGGCCCGGGAGACCAGCATGGCCACGATTCTGCCTCCCTTACCCCGGCCCATGTTGAAGCCGAGTAATGACACCAGCCTGCGCTTCCTGGCCTTCCTGCCCCTCTGGCTGGGGCAAGGCAAGGCCGGCGGCGGGGACCTGCCCCTCGATTATGTCGGCGGTGGCCTGCGCCAGGTGTGGATGGCCCGCAGCGCCTGGCACGACCCCCAGGCGGCCTACGTGGGCGTCACCGCGGGATCCCCCGGGGATCCCCACGGTCACATGGACACCGGTAGCTTCGTCTTTGAACTGGATGGAGTCCGCTGGGCCCACGACCTGGGCATGCACCCCTATGAGCTCCTGGAGAAAGGCGGGGTGAAACTCTGGGATCTGACCCAGGACAGCCAGCGCTGGACGGTGTTCCGCCTCGGCGCGGACGCCCATAACATCCTCCGCCTACCGGGTGTCACCCAGCAGGTTTCCGGCCGTGCGCTCATGACCCCCCAGCTCGCGGATCCGGCCGCCCCCGGCTGCGACCTCGATCTCACCAGCGTGTACGCACCTCAGGCCACCCGGGTCCAGCGGCAGGTCCGCTTCCCCGGACGTGCCGCCCTGGAAGTCACCGATCGTATCGAAGGGCTGGCGATCGCCGGCACTATCCGCTGGCAGCTGCTGACCCACGCCACCGTAACCGTGGATCCGTCGGGGCGGATCGTACATCTGCAGGAGGCCGGCAAATCCCTCGATCTAACGGTTCTGGAACCAGCGACCGTGCGCCTGACCACGGCACCGGCGGATCCCTACCTGCCCAGCGAACGCGCCAACCCCGGGTTCACTCGCGTCGCGGTGGAGGTCGATGCGGCGCAGGGTGCGCAGGTGGAGGTGCGGGTCCGCCTCGCCCGGCCGTAAACCAAGCAAACGTGGGGGGCAGCGCTAGGGCTTCATTGGACTATGCCACCGCCACCGCCACCGCCTTCCGTTAGCACCACGGGGTTCCGCCGCCGCGACGGCGCGGCTGGACCCCGTGGGATCGCATCAGGGATGCTTGGGGTTCAGGGGGATTTCCACCGTGGTCGCGGTGGTCTCCAGCGGGCCGGCGACCGGCCGTGTGGGGGAACGCACCTGGCCGAGGAGATCCCGTTCCGCGACGAAGGGACGTCCATCTGGGAAGGTGAATGAGGCTTGGGATACGGCGGTGGTGCCAAGACCTTTGCCGGTCACGAGCACCGTGGCTGCCGCTGGCAGGGGGGAGGCGAAAGTGAGGACCAGCCGTCGCTTATCCTCGTCCAGGCGTACCTTGGGCCCGGCGCTGGGCAGGACGATGGCCCCGCGTTCTTGGGCGAGGGGTTGGGCATGGGCCAGCTAGATGTTGCCGGCCGCCTGGACGGGGGTGGCGGCGTTATCATAGCCCGCCAGACCCCACGTCTGGGGTCCGGTCGCCGGGGGCTTGGCAGGTGCAGGCGGCGGTGTCGCGCTGCCGCTGCCAACGAACACGTTGTTGAAGAAACGGTTATCACCCCCGGCGATGGCCGCTAGGCCCGCGATGGCCGTGTCATGCGGGGGATGGAAGGGGGTGCGCCGCTGTTCGCTGCGGCGGGCCAGACGTCCGCCGAACAGGTTGTGGACAAAGGCACCACCCTGGGACCAATCGGTCATGGACAGGGACGAGAGCAGGAGGTTGTCCGCGACCACGAACGGGCCGTGGTTCACCTCGACGAAAAGATCCATGTCGCGGTTGTCGTGCATGATGTTGCCGATTACCAGGGTCCCCTGGGTCATCCAGTCCAACCACAGGCCACGGAACGAGTCGTGAATATGATTGCCGCTGATCACCGTGTCGATGGCGGCGTGGAACTTGAGGGCCGCTTGTTCGGCACCACCGAAACGACGACGGGTATGGATATGATGCACCTCATTGTCGCTGATGGTGCTGAAGATGGCCCCTCAGCTGCCGCAGATGCCGGCCTGTTCGCAGAAGGCCACCGTGTTGCGGCGGACCACATGCCCGCCGATGTGTTCGCGGTCCCACGGAATAGTGAAGGCCTGGGCACGCCGGATGGTGCCCACGTAACCCTCAGCCGTGCCGTCGGCGTTGTCATAGGCATCGCCGTATGTGCCGAGGGTGATTCCGGCACACATGCTATGGGTGACGGTGTTGTCCTCGATGATCCAGCCCCGGCTCCAGTGGGTTCCGATGAGGCCGATCTGCTCCGCCGTGGGCGGGGCCCAGGGAGTGGCCGCATGACGCAGCCGGAATCCGCGCACGGTGATCCAGTCGCGACCAGGACGACTCGGATAGAAGACCGTCTGACGGCGGCGGTGGCTGGCGGAGGAAGTCGCCGAGCGCAGCTCGGTTGGCGCAGCGCTTGCTGTTATGTGATCCTGACTGAGGCCGTTTCTAGGTAGCATGCGGTTCTCATGAACCGCATCCTGTCGAAAACTAAGCTCCACCAAGGCCGGTCTGCGACCACCGTGGCGGTGATCCTCGTGACCTGGATGGCTGGCATTCTTGCCGCCGCCGAGGATCCCACGATCGATGTCGATCCCTTCATCGGAGTCGACAAGCATGGCAACGTGCCACCGGGTGCGGCCCTGCCCTTCAGCTTGGTGCGCCTGGGTCCGGATACGCTGCCTCCGCAGCAGACCAGCGGATACGCCACGGGAAAGCCGGTCATCGGCTTCAGTCACACCCACACCAGCGGAACCGGTGGTGCCGGGCGCTATGGCAATGTCCTGGTGTCACCGCGGACGGGCAACGGGGGCCTGGCCGAACTCGCGGATCGTGCGAGCCCGGTGCGCGAGGAGCGG